>MGZZ01000035.1 GCA_001802795.1 Ignavibacteria bacterium GWC2_36_12
GATGTTTTGATCTATCAGTATCCTGGTTTTAAAGATCTTGATGGTGTTATCAGATACTTTTATGAACAAAATAAAATTGACCTGGCAGATTATACTCCGAAGAGGAATGGGCTGATGGCACTCTATATTGGAAACTTTGACAACGCAATCAGGCATTTAAACGAAGCTAATAAATCAAACCCTGAGGATACATTTGTCTTATATAATCTCTCCTTAGCTTATTCAAAAAAGAAAGATTTCAAAACAGCTCTTACCTTAATTAATAAATGCTTAATTGCGAATCCAAGCTATCCTGAAGCAAATAACCTAAAACAAGAAATATTAAATCAATTAAAAAATTAAATTACATCTTTTTTAAGAGATCAATTTAGCGGAGAAGATCATGTCAAAATTTTATCAGTTTTTTAAAGCCAGCCTTCTTTTAATAATTTTCCTTTCTAACTTCTGCTTTGGCCAAAAGCTTAAAGTAAATGACCTTGAATATTTTGAAACTCAGGGAGTTAATGTTTTTGTGTTCAGCAACCAATACAATGGGTTCTTCTTCGATGAAAAAACAGCAGGCATTGAAATTATTCATCACGGAGTGAGGACTTCTACCGGCGGCGCAGTAAGGCTGCAGCATACTCCTGAGCAGTGGGATTTGATACCAATTGTTATTGAAAGAAAAGTAGATAAAGAGAATAATAGCATAGAAGTTTTACTTCGTTATGAAGATTTTGATTTTAATTCCAGGGTTAATGTCTCAGCAAGAGATGAAGAAGTAGTTATTAGTGTTTATCTTGATAAACCTTTGCCGGAAACACTCAACGGTCGCGCAGGCTTTAACCTTGAATTTTTACCCGCATCATATTTTGAAAAGACATATTTAATAGATGGCAAACCAGGCACTTTTCCACTCTATCCATCAGGACCGACCAATGTTAAACCCATAGATACAAAAATTCCTCAGTTTGCGGGTCATTCCACATTTGATGATGGGGGACAAAATGAATATGTAGAGCCAAAATCAATTGCATTGGGCACAACAATTATTTTAGCACCTGAAGATCTGGAAAGACGAGTTAAGATTGAATCATTGAATGGTGAACTTATGCTTTTTGACGGACGCAATGTTGCACAAAATGGATGGTATGTGGTACGAAGTATTATTCCTGCAAACAAAACCGGGAAAGTAGTGGAGTGGCTTTTAAACGCAAGCACAATTGAAAATTGGATAAGACCTCCGGTAATTACCTATTCACAAGTTGGCTATCATCCGGGTCAGGAAAAAAATGCAATTATAGAACTGGATAAAAATGATTCTCCCCTGAAAGCAGCTTCTTTATTTCAGATTACCGATAAGGGAGAATATATTGAAAAGTTAACCGGCAGTATTAATGAATGGGGAAAATATCTCCGCTATAACTATGTTATGTTTAATTTTACTTCCATTAAAGAGCCGGGTTTATATATTATTAAATATGGAGATCAGGAAACAAAACCTTTCAAAATTGGAACTGACATTTACGAAAATGTCTGGCATCCAACACTTGATGTATGGTTCCCGGTGCAGATGGATCATATGATGGTTAATGAAGCATACCGCGTATGGCACGGGGTCTCATATTTGGATGATGCACTTCAGGCGCCTGTAAATCATCAGCATTTTGATGGCTACAGAATGGATTCAACTACGGAAACAAAATACAAACCATTCGAGCGTATTCCTGGTTTAAATATAGGCGGATGGTTCGATGCCGGCGATTTTGATATTCAAACAGGTTCACAGTGCAGCGCAATTTTAAGCTTTGTTAATTCGTGGGAACAATTTAGTATAGACCGTGACGAAACATTTATTGACCAGGCGACACGTTATGTAGATATTCACCGCCCTGACGGCAAACCCGATCTCTTGCAGCAACTAGAACACGGAACGTTGAATGTAGTTGCACAGGTAAAAAATATCGGACATCCGGTAAGAGGAATTATTGTTCCCAATCTTCATCAATATCACCACCTGGGTGATGCATCAACAGAAACAGATAATCTTCCATATAATCCCAACCTTAAGCCGTATGAATCAGATGGCAAGTCGAGCGGTACAATGGATGACAGATGGGTATTTACAAACAGATCCCCCTGGATGGATTATAATACGACTACTGCTTTGGCAGCCGCAAACCGTGCATTAAAAAATTATAACAAACCTCTTTCCGAGGATTGTATAACATTAGCAAAAAAGCTCTGGGATGAACGTGAAACCCTTCGTAAAAATATTGATACCTCATTTGAGGGAAGATGGTTTGGAAACATATCTGAAATGATGGCGGCTCTCCAAATGTATATTACTACAAAGGAGCAGCTATACTCCAACCGGTTTAATGAACTGATCTGGCCGGCACTTGACAAAACATTGGCATGGAGTATATCTGCAGCGCTGCAGGCTTATCCTTATATGGATAATGAATACAAAACTAAGCTAAGAGAATATATTCCTAAATATAAAGATTTTATTGAAGGACTTAGTAAGGAAAATCCTTATGGTATCCCGTTGATGTTCAGAGGATGGGGTGGTAATACAATGATAATAAATTGGGCTATTGCTAACTATTATGCTAATAAAGCATTCCCTGATATTGTCGGACCTGAATATGTTTATAAAGGACTTAATTATATTTTGGGCTGCCATCCTTATTCGAATATTTCCTTTGTTTCATCTGTGGGAACAGTATCAAAAAAAATTACTTATGGAAATAACAGGGCTGATTTTAGTTTTATTGCCGGTGGTGTTGTTCCCGGTTTGCTGCTGTTAAAACCGGATTTTCCTGAAAACAAAGAAGATTGGCCATTCCTTTGGGGAGAGAATGAAGTTGTGGTTGATATTTGTGCTTCATATATATTTCTTGCTAATGCAGTAAATGATTTAGTAAATAAAAAATAAATCAGAAGTGTCCATAATTAAAAATCTAAGATTACAAGTCCATCCTTTTGATAAATGAAAAATATCAAATTAATCTACCTGACTTTATTTCTTGTTTCCGCATCAGTTTTATGTTTTGAAATTATTTCCACACGCATTTCTTCCGTTATATTCGTTAGTGATTATTCCTTTATCATATTATCTCTAGCTATACTCGGATTGGGAAGCGGAGGTATTTTTTCTTATTATAAAATAAAAGTACCCGAAATTAGCGCTGCACCCGGAATTATCTCCAAATCATTATTTTTTTTCAGCACTTCGTTATGCATCTTTATAATTTTGGTAATAAGGATATCCATCACCAATCCATTTATTTACTTTTTCTTTCTTTTTATTCCTTTTTTCTTTGCAGGTATCGTTTACTCCCAGATATTTAAATTCTATGCCGAATACAGTTTTAAATTGTATGCTTCAGACTTAGCGGGAGCCGCAATAGGTTCTACATCTTCTATTGGTATAATAAGTTTATTTGGCGCACCTAACAGTATTTTATTACTTGCTTTAATCATTCTTGCTTCGGTTGGAAGTTTTTTACCTGACCGGATTAGTAAAAAGGAAATATTTAGTTTTTATTCGATCCTTTTTTTATCATTTATTTTACTCGTGTACAATGGGAATAATGAATTCTTAGGAAAAGTACCAATCGGAAATTTCCCTGAAAAAGATTTTTATTATGTATATCCAAACGCCGGAGCTATTTCTGAAATAGCAGATAGCCGATGGAGTATTTATGGACGTTCAGATCTTGTACAGTACAGTAATCAAAATATTGTTAAACAACTTTTTATAGATGGTGCAGCTGGTACTCAGATGTATCGTTTTAATGGAAATATAAAAAAGCCTGGTTCGTTTCTTTTAGAACTTCTAATCCACCATTCAATTTCAATTCCATTTTTATTTTTAAAAGAACATGAGAAGGATAATATGCTTATAATCGGGCCCGGCGGGGGAAAGGAAGTGTTGATAGGCATGTTTAGTGAGGTTAAACAAATTACCGGTGTAGAAATAAATCCGGATTTTGTTGATATAGTAAAAGACTATAGAAATTTTAATGGAGGTATCTACACTGATTTTAACAATGTAAATATTCTGGTTAAGGAAGGAAGGCACTATATAAAACAGTCGAATCAGAATTTTGATTTGATTGTTATGGCTCTCCCTTCTACGGAACAAATTCAGAATATTGAAGCTCTTGCAATGAGTGAAAATTATCTGCTTACTGTTGAAGCAATCCGGGATTATCTGAAAATCTTGACTCCCGAAGGCAGCTTGATTTTTGCAGTCCATAATAAATGGGAATTAATGCGGCTTATAGTAACTGCTATTTCTGCTTTTGAAGGAATTGGAATTGATAGTAAAGATGTACAAAACCATTTCGCAATACTAAAGGCAGATTATGCGCCAACAGTTGTTATAAAGAAAAAAGCTTTTACTAAAGATGAGATTACTCACTGGCAAAATGTTATGAAGACAATGCCTACAGATCTTCCGCCTATTACCTATCTTCCATATAGCAGGGATAAAATTGGTCAAATCAACCAATTTTTAACTAAAACCAGCCAAAATAAAGAAGCTGTGCAAAAGTATATTGAGCAATATGAGTTTGATATTTCACCTTGCAAAGATGACAGCCCATATTTTTATAAAATAAAAAAAGGTGTGCCTGACGATTATTTGTGGTTGTTATCCGGCATTATTGCTTTCAATTTCATTATTGTAGTTCTTCCGTCAAGACTTAAAAATGTTAAGAAAGACAGAAGAACGATAACGCTTCCTTTAACAATTTTTATTTGTATCGGAGCCGGTTTCATGATTTTAGAAGTTTCTCTTTTTCAAAAGCTTATTCTTTATCTTGGCTCCCCTACCGTTTCCTTATCAATTCTTTTAAGTTCATTATTAATCGGAATGGGGATTGGCAGTTTTTGGGGAAGGAAAATATTTGAAGACAATCTTAAAAAACGCTTACAAATTGTTAGCATATTGATTGTTATTACTGGAATTATCTTTTTCATTCTTTATCCTTACATACTTACTGAGCTTTTAGTTTATAGTTTAACTTTCCGTTCATTAGCCTGTTTTCTAATGATCCTTCCTTTTGGTTTTTTACTTGGAATACCATTTCCATCGTGTATTCAAATGTTGAAACAACAAAATATGGAAAGATATATTCCATGGATGTATGGTATTAATGGGGCTATGTCTGTTCTGGGTTCAGTTCTTTCGGTTATTTTGTCGATGATCTTTGGTTTTACCCCGGCTTTTTTTGCGGGTTTATTTCTATACTTAGTCGTTTTTATATTATTGCATTCCATTTCATTTCCCATAATAAAATCAAAATCGAAAATAAAGTAGTTTATTTCCGATGTTCCCATATAAAAAAATCGGGGAACCTGTTACCAGATTTGCCTGGTTTCAAGTTCCCCTTCAACTTTAACCTTTAAGGGTTCTCTACAATGACAGCATATACTAACCTTGAAGGCTATTTCTTATTTCATAATCATTAATTTCTTGGCATTAGTAAATTTACCAGCTTCCAATCTGTAGAAGTATACACCTGATGCAAGATTCGAAGCGTCTAACATCACCTTATGATAACCCGGTCCATATTCCCCTTTTACTATCTCTTTAACTTCCCTGCCTAAAATATCATACAATACAAGACGAACATTACTTATTTCAGGTAATGAGAATTGTATTGTTGTTACCGGATTAAATGGGTTCGGATAATTCTGGCTTAATTTATATTCAGTTGGTAACACTGCAGGAACATCATCTACATCAACAGGAACTGACCCATCATATGGTAAATCATTCCTCACACCGGTCATATTGTTTTCAGGAATGAATTGTAACCTGAAATCAGGCAGAAACTTTATTGTACCGAGATATTTTGGAGTATCCCATACATGATCAAGCATAACAGCCGCCCACAACTCCGTTGCCTGACGACCATTTCCATCGTTATCATGCTGGTTGAGTGCTAAACCAAAAACACTATCAACACCAACTGAGACAGTCTCACCATTGCCACTCACAATAGCTGACCAATTAATAGCTATTTCAAAAACATAACCACCACCAATGGTTCTACGAGCAAATTTTTTAAGTGATACATCTGTTATGTTGTTCAAACTATCTCCGGGGCTAATAATGGGCGCAGTAATACGGGTATCCCAAATTGAATTCGTTACACTATCTGTTGGCTGCGGATCAAACTTCAATTCGAAATTATCTACTTCCCATACATTTGATGTCCCGCCAGCGGAAACTGTATCATCTCTTACTTCAGAATACAGATAGAACCAGTCTTCGTCCCACATTGTCCAGATACCACTTGACAGATCAGCATTACTCTCAGGTGCACCATTATCACTGAAAGCATGAGGTCTTAACCGGACATATCCATTATCAGTTGCTCCGGGCTCTATTAACTGATAGACTCTATCTTTCAGTCCATCAACATTTATATAAAAAGGTGTATCATCAAAAGGCATTGGATTGTAAACACCTGTGATATTATTTGTCGGATCAAACTGTAATTTATGATCTGGCAGAAACTTCACTCTTCCAAGATCATTAGGGGTATTCCATACGGCATCCACCATTACGGCTGCCCACATAACCGACCCCACACGGGTACCACCTACAGGCTGGTCATTATCATGGATATTAATAGCCAAACCAAAAATACTGTCAACAGCAACCGGGATGTCTTCACCGGCAATAGAGAGAGTATCCCATTTAATTGCAAGTTCAAGTGCATAACCATCTGATGTAATTCTTCTTACCCACTGTTTCATAGAATCGGGGATATTGTTCAAACTATCTGATCCTGCCCCGCCAAGTATAGTTAGATTAGGGGGGAAAATGGAATTTTGGTTTTGAGTACCATCAGTGGGATGTGGATCGAATTTCAATTCCAAACCATCATCCTGGTACGAGTTAGCGCCGCTGCCGGAAATGGTGTCGTCCTTTACTTCTGTATAGAAGTAAAACCAGGTAGAATCCCATGCTGCCCACATCTTTGCAGATAAATCAGCATCATTTTTAGCAACACCATTATCATTGCCGGTGTAGAAGTGAAGCTGTAGGTAACCATCCTCGGGCCCGGTTAATGTGTTGTACCAATCATCTCTTTCTCCATCAACAACAATGGCAAACTCTTGTGCTGCACGACTAACTGTAATATCATCTACGTACAAGCTGGGTGTTGCAGCTTCATTGCCTGCCTGCATCAGCAACTGGAAACCTATTCTTTGAAGTGGTAGAGCAACTGCCGGCAGGGTGTGTTCAAGAGTAGTCCACGCATCACCTGTTATAGAAGACCCATTAAACCATTGAGCATTCCACGTCCAGCCATCACCAGTCTGCCAAAAAATTTGTACTCCATTAACATTGGCTAAGTCTGCTGCAGAGACCCATACTTTATAGCTGAGGACATCACCCTCCTGAAGGTTCTCATAAACATCATTTTGAAGATTAATTTCCAGAGTACTTGTTGCCTTTACAAGTTTGGCAGACTGCGTACCGCTAACTGCCTGCTCAGTGCTGACTTCTAAAGATGCCCCACCAGGACCAGATTGCCAATCACCTAATCCTGATTCAAAATCCCAGGTTTGTACAACGGTTTGTGCCCTGAGAATATTTGCGCTTAGCATTAGAAAGAGTATGCAAACAGAAATTATAAAAAAGTTTGAAGGCCTTTTCATTTCTTCCTCCTTAATTTTTAATTAAAATAACTATCTGCCTTGACTCGATCCAGCCTGACTTAACTATCGTGTCAAGGTGGGTAAGTTGAGACAGATTGAAAGTTGAACAATTTGCAACTTCCATAACCCCATAAAGAATTCTAGAAACCATTGTTGACAAGTAGCCGATTAACCACCTCCTCCGGAAAAATTTTATTTTTAGAATGTTTTTTTTAATCAAAGTTGTATAATTTTTATTTATTATTTTAATGTTCTGTCAACTTTGTTTATAAAAGTAAGTTGATTTTTTTTGTCATTTTAAAAACTCTAAAAAGATTTTTTTCTCACCATACTATTGCTAATCGAAAATGATTGTTTTTCTACCATGAATCAGTACGCGATGTTGTGAATGATAATATAATGCTCGTGCCAGAATTAATCTTTCAAGGTCCCGACCTTTCCTTATCAAATCATTTACTGTATCTTTATGAGTGATCCTGATAATATCCTGTTCTATGATTGGACCATCATCTAATTCTTTAGTTACATAATGGCTTGTTGCACCTATGATTTTAACACCCCTGTCATAAGCCTGTCTGTATGGATCATTACCGCTAAATGCCGGTAAAAAAGAATGATGAATATTAATAATCCCGTTTGGATACTCATCTACAAATTGTCCCGATAAAATCTGCATGTACCTGGCAAGAACTATTACATCAATCTGATTTTCTTTTAATAAAGCTAACTCCTTTTTTTCCTGTTCAGTTTTATTTTCGGGAGTTACAGGATAAAAATAATATGGTATTCCATAGTGTTCTGCCAGGGGTTTCAAATCATTGTGATTTGAAATAATAAGAGGAATTTCGATATTAAACTCTCCAAGCCGTTGCCGCCATAGAATTTCCTGTAAACAATGATCGAACTTTGAAACAAAAACAGCAGCCCGAAGGTTTTTACCCGAAAAATTTATTCGCCATTTTGCTTTAAATTCTTTCGCTAAAGGGGTAAATGCCTCCATCATTTCAGATTCGGATATAGAAAAATTTTTCATATCCCATGCAATCCTGACAAAAAAATACTTTTCAGATGTATCTACATGCTCGTCCAAATCTAGAATATTGCCTCCGCGTTCAAATACGAAATGAGAAATTCTCGATACTAATCCAATTCGATCGGGACAAGAGAGTAATAAAATAGCTACCTGGTTATTCATAAGACTAATTGCTTAAATTAATTTAAGGAACTTTACTTTAACAGCCTATTACATCATTAGTAATCTCAATTTTCATTTATACCTTAATATTATAAAATAATGTTGTTTCTATTAATTAATTAATTTTACTTACAGTTTCTCCACCACCAAAATATTCAACCCGGAAACCTGTTATCTTTCCTGACTCATCATCCTTAAAATGAACACGTAAATATTGTCCTTTTACATAAAAATCTTTCTCGCTTTCCGGATATAAAATTATTTTCCCGTTGAAAGGTGTTTCAGCAATGAGATATTCACTATCTCTGTAGATAATAATCTTAAACGAAGGATTCACCTGGTAACTACCTGAATATTTATCGAGTATATCATGGTTAACCACAAAAGGAGTTTTTTCAAATACAAACTGTAATCCTCTTGTATACCCTTCAGCCTTTGTTCCTGAATGACCTATTCCATCAAGGACTCTTGTCTTCATTTCTAAACCTTTATAATTCTTTTCTTCCAGATTTTCAGCAAAATCCTGAAAGCCTTTTACATACTCATATTCGCCGATAGCCATAAAAAGTTTTACGGGTATTTCAGATCCTTCTTCAGAATATTTTTTTTCATAAGAATTAATTATTCCATCATCCCATCCAATTGCCGGACTGGTTAACACATAATGATTAAACAAATCAGTTTCATTAAACATTGCATACAAAGTGAATAGTCCTCCTAGTGAGCTTCCCATTAATGTTCTTTCATCAGGTTTAGTTTTGAACTTTGAATCTACAAAGGGAATTAATTCATCTTTTATGAATGAAAGAAATTTTTCCGCGCCCCCGCTAAATGAATCTTGTCGAATTTTTGTCGGTGTAAAATCTCTTCTTCTTAAATCATCATAGTTAGGATTTTCTCCGCCCCACGTAATTCCTATGGAAATGGCTTCAGGCAAAAAGCCATCATAATATTGTTCTCCATAAATAGCGTTGAGCAATGGGAAATCCCATTGAGCATCTACAAGATAAATTACAGGGAATGTTTTGCTCGTGTCGTTAAAAAATCTCGGCAGGTTTATGTAAAGATCATATTCCTGGTCTACAATTGAAGAGTGAATTTTTAAAAGTTGCGTGCCTGCTATTTCCACCTGCGGTGGAATTAAATCACTATTATTTCCTTGTGCAAAAAGAATTTTTCCAAAATGGAGAAACACACTTACGATAAAAATTGTAGCTCTTATTTTCATTTTATTTCAGTACTATTTTTTATATACTTCATCGTTCCCTTCATAATTAAAGAAATCAAAGTAGGCTTTATTATTGCTCTCTTTACCAAGTGAGGTTGCGTAAAAAGCAAACATACAACCGACAAAACCTCCGGCAACCCTGGTACTTAAAAACATCGCATCTACATCTTCTTTTAATAAATCTAATTCATGCTTGTTCTTACTGTAGAAAAATGAATATTTGTTTCCTTCCGCTTTTATTTCCAAGTATAATAGATTTTCGTTTTGCTCATTACTAATTTCACGGGAAGTTATAAGTTCCATTTCTTCATCAGCAGCACCGGATTTATAAAGTTGAATAACCTCCTTATTGTTTTCAAGCGATTTACATATAAAATAGAAATGTTCCTCATTCTGAAAAATAAGTAACCCGGCTTTTTCATTTTCAGATTCCGGCTTAAAATCAATCGCCGTTGTTGCCGAGCAGTTTAAATGTTGCTGGCGGTGTCCTAAAAAAGCAGGATTCATTTTCTCTGAGCAGGTTTCAGGTATTAATTGCAGAGATAAAAACCCTTTTCGCTCTTCAAGACTGTACCATTTTTCATGCGGTGTTCTTAGAAACATCCAGTTAATGTTTAGCTGATCTTCATCAAACTCGTCCTGCATTTCAAAATTCCCACTATAAGGTCTTTCTGCCAAATCTTTTTCAGATTCTAAAGGATATGAATATTCATATTGAACTTCTTCATAATCAGGATTGATGATGGGCCAGCCGTCAATCCATTTAACCGGAGCCAAAAATGTTTCCCTTCCGGTATTATAAAAACCGTCTCCGCTCATAGAATAGGGTCTACAGCCTAAAAAAACTGCCAGCCAGTCTCCATTTTCAGTTTGGATCAAATCTGCATGCCCGGTAGAAGTAATTGGATTTTTCCTATCAGGATCTAAGTGCCTTTGAGTAAGAATAGGATTTTTTTCATAGGGGACATAGGGACCATCAACATTATCACTTCTAAAGACCACTTCTGAATGCTGATCACCAGTTCCACCCTCTGCTGCAATCAAATAATAATAATCATTTACCTTAAAGATATGAGGTCCTTCAATCCAGACTGGTTTTTTAGAAAGATCAACTCCACCATTAACCAATACTTTTTCTTCGCCAACAACCTTAAGATTCTCTACATCAAATTCATACATCCTGATAGTTCTATGACCATCATAAAGAGGTTTGTTGTCTGGAGCTACACTATTGTAAATAATATATGCTTTGCCGTTATCATCAAAAAACATTGAAGGATCAATCCCGTTTATCTTCGGTATCCAGACAGGATTTGACCAGGGACCCTCAGGAGATGCCGATGTAACAATAAAATTACCTCCGGCATCAACTAATGTACATGTAACATAAAAGATTCCCTTGTTAAATCTTATTGCAGGAGCAAAGATGCCGCGGGAAACTCCTAATCCTGTTAAATCCATTTGTTCAGGTCTATCCATAACATGTCCGATCAGTTTCCAATTCACAAGATCTTTACTATGGAAAACAGGAATGCCAGGGAAATATGAAAATGTAGAATTAATCATGTAATAATTGTTGCCAACTCTACAAATACTTGGATCAGGGTAGAACCCGGCTAATATAGGATTAGTAAACAGTCTGTCCTGAGTAAATACATCACTAGTAGAAACGGAGAGTAAAACAAACAAAAGGAGAGCTGAAAGCTTATTCATTTCTTACTCTCCGTTCCCTATACGAGGTGGCAACTGAAAAAAACATTATTCTAAACCTGCTTTATCAGTCTTAGTAACCCGGTTAAAACTTTCAGGTGGTCCAAGGTAGCTCGGTGCAATATTACCGGTTTCTATAACTAATTTTTGTAAAACAACACCTGGGTCAACCATCCAGAATTTTAAAGTGTGCTCTCCGGGCTTATCAATATTATGTTTTGATGTTTGCATATTAATATTTTCTGCAACCCACTTACTCCATACCGGATCACGATGAAGATCGGGAGGATCCGGATTCGTTATAATATTTATTATCTGTGGAGTTTCATCATCAAATGAAACGGCATAACGAATTCCTTCGGGGCTTTTGTGGAAATTCAGAGTTGGTGATAAATAAGCATTAACCGTAACTTCACCTTCACTGAACAAATAAACCTGGTATTCTAAATGAGGACTATTATCCCCGGGAGCCTGTTCGGGAGAAGTTACAGGAACCGGAGTTACGGCTGAAAGAGTTCTTCCCAAATTCGGAATAGTCTGCCAGGTTATTCCATTAGTCTCAACTGCATTTGTAAAATGAATTGCTTCGATGGAAATGTAACCGTTGCCTTCAACAAAACAATTTTTGTTTTTTGTTTCGGGAGAAGAAGGATTATTAATTATTGTTTGTATAGCAATGTTGCTTCCTTCCGAACCGGAAATTGTAACGGAAACATTATGTTTACCTTCGGGTGCTTTATCCCAATCTACACTTATCCATAGGCGCTCTTCTTTCTCAATTTTACCTTCAGATTTATTAACCTTAACCCAGGGTTCAACAGCACGAACTGAATAGTAAAAAGAAGTTTGTCCTTGATTGAATATTTCAATGTAATAAGATTGTTTATTAAACTTATCGAACTCAGGTAAAGCTAATTCACTATTTTCTCCAGGGAACCATTTCTCAGAACCTTCAATAGCGACACCCATTTTAGTTTTAGTGAGAGTTTCAATTCCGACCACTTCCGGCATATTATTTTTATCGGGTTGCTGCCAGTTAGTGTAACCAATATGAGTCTGATCCATCATGTGTTTCCACTTTCCGCCGGCAAGAACATTGTTATAATAATCGCTCATCCCTGCATCTCTCTTAAATAAATCTTTTACTTTTTCTGCAAGAATATTAGTTGTTGCTCTTTCCTGTTCAGCATAAAGACGGTTTTTTGCTGCGGTAAAATAAAGCTCATTTAAATTAGCGCTGGCTTCTACAGGATGTAAAACCAATTGATAGAATGCATCTTTATATTCTTCAGGAATTGATTCATAAATTTTATTTGCTTTTTCTAAAAGCTGATTATAATCTAACACAACTGTTTCAGCCTCACGATAATTAATCAGGCTATAAGTTTCGGGAGACAGCAATTCTGGTTTTCTGCGTGAATTATATTTTGTGTACTTTGAAATAATATCTGCTATCTCATCGGAGTATTCTTTGCCAAACTGCTCTTCAGCCCAACTGCGATAATATTCGAACAGGCTTTCGGCAGGATATTTTTCAGGATTCCATGCATAATCAAGAAAGAAGTCAATCGGGAATTCCATTGGTTTTATATCGCCAACATTAACAATCCAGATCCTGTCAGCACCGTATTCATAAGCAAGATGCATTTGTTCCCAGACTCTTTCGATCTGGTTTGTGTTAAGCCATTTATAATTTCTCGGTCCACCTACATAATCAAAGTGATAATAAATTCCGTATCCGCCTTTACGTGGTTTTTCCCCGCGAGGCGGGATTTCACTTTGTTCAACATTCAGTTTGGGAAGCTTGCGTATGTTTCCCCAGTTATCATCGCATAATAATATAGTTACATCATCAGGTACACGCATGCCTTTATCGTAATATTCCTGCACTTCCTTGTATAATGCCCAAACCTGTGGAACGTCTTCAATTTCTTTCTTCATTACATCTTTAATTATTTCCCGCTGGTCTTTAACAATTTTTTCAAGCAGTTCCACATTAGCATCCGGACTCATTGCTTCATCGCCATCACCGCGCATTGCTAACGTTATAACACTTTCATAACCATTCATTCTTTCTATACCTTTTCGCCAAAAATCCTTGAGCGCATTTTCATTCTTTTCATAATTCCACGGACCGGAGCCATATCTTTGCCATTCGACGTGAGCTCGCATCATAGGTTCGTGATGAGAAGTGCTGATAACAACACCATATTCATCAGCCAATTTTGGATTAAGTGAATCGTCATCATAAAAAGCTCTGCCCCACATTGCCGGCCATAAAAAATTTCCTTTCAGTCTTAAAATCAGTTCGAAAACATGCTCATATAACTCATGGTTAAACATATCAGTACCAAACTTTTCCATAGACCAGCCGGAGAGTGCAGGCGCCTCATCATTAATAAAGATGCCCCTGTATTTTACTTTAGGTTCTCCCATTGTATAACGACCGGGCAATACATAAACGTTATCCTTCTTTTTAACCGGAACATCTGCCCACCAATACCAAGGAGAAACACCAATCTTTTCTGAAAAATCGTACACGCCGTAAATTGTTCCGCGTTTATCACTTCCAACTATAACTAAAGCTCGGTCAACACCAATAAAAGGTTTTTCAACTACCTCGATGAGAAATGTTTCCCATTTCCCCTTTACATCTTCAACATCAAGTTTTTTCTCAGCTACGAGTTTGTCAATCAAAATGTTTTTGCCTAATGTTCCCACAATCACAATTTCTTTTTGGAAATCCATCCCTTCGGGAGAAGACGGTGTTGAATCAGTTAAAAGATCAGGTTTTGAGTTCGTTACTTTATAAATATCATTCTGGAGATCTCTAACAACACGTAAAACTCCCGGATAATCCTTAGAGCTGATATAAAGTGGTGATTCTGAAAGTGTAAATGTTCCCTTCCCTCTTTCTGTGGAGATATATGATTCGTTTTTCTGTGCCGGAGTATTTAAGCTAATAAAAATGAACAGTATCCAAAATAATGTAAAAGCAATTTTTCTGACATTTGATTTGTTATGCATCATTGTTACCAATTTTGATTTGAACACATCATAATAAATTTTATGATTATTTGTTCTATGTGCTCAGAAAAATCGGTGGAACTTATTAGGTATATATTAGCCTTTAAAGTTCACCTTCAATTAATTAAAACCTTCAAGGGTTACTCATCGTATTCGACTCGCTAACCTTTCACAAAGTGATGCCTTCGGCAGAAGGTTCAGAACCACTACTTCATAAAAACCAATTTTTTGGTACTAACAAAATTCCCGGCTTCAAGCTTATAGAAATATACACCGGATGATAAACCTGATGCATTTAATTTAACCTGGTGCGTACCTGCTTCGTAATTACCTGCAGCTATCTCCTTAACAACCCTACCCAATAAATCAAAAAGAAGAAGATGGACATCACTTCTAACAGGTAAACTGAATGAAATTGTAGTAATTGGGTTGAAAGGATTAGGATAATTATTGAAGAGTTGGAAATTATCTGGTACTCCTTCAACAGTTTCAACTGATACAACTACATTTACAGTATCCAGGTAATCTCTTAACCATTGTAATGCAGGTCTTTCAGCACCGTTATTGTTTACAAGATTCGCAGTCTCTCTCCACAATCCCGGTCTCCAACCCCACAAAGTAATACCTTCTACACCGGGATGTTCATAAAACGCAGGGAAAATCCTTTGATAATTCTGCAACTGTGTTTGATCCGTAGGTCCGTCAATATCGAACTCAGTTATTTGAATAGGCAATCCAGTAGATGCAAGAGAATCGAGATTCCTTCTCATTGTAGCAACGGCGGCAGTTGTTGTAAATGCATGCCCTTGTTCCGCTATAATGTCAATTAAATCTTCGACCTGAAGTAACCTTATGATATTAAGATATGTTGCTGTACTGGTGGAGCTGTTAATAATGCTAAAATCATTCAGCATCAATTTGGTTTCCGCCGGAAAGATTTCACGAGCCATTCTGAATGCATTAAGAACCCAATCCCATCCTGTTGTTCCATTACCACCCAAAGCTTCTTTATAATTAGCTCTTGGCGGATTTCCTCCACCGTCAGGAGGATTATGACCATCTAAAGGTTCATTTACTACTTCCAGGAAATCAATATCAGGATATCTCTCAGCCACAGCTTCAAACCACTCGGTTATCTCCTCAAGTTGTTCTTCCGATGATAAATTGTTTATCCAGCCAGGCTGTTGAGCTCCCCAGATTAATACATGAAAGTGGAACGGAAATCCATTATCTTTGGCATGATTATAGGCAGCATCCAATCCTCCCCAGTTCATAGCATCGCGTGTCCCTTCAACACTGCCCCATTTGCCTTCGTTTTCAGGTGTTACCTGGTTCCAATAAGCTTCGAAATTCTCTACCTGGAGACCGCTATAAATATTACCTACAAATTTAGGTTGTCCCGATGCAAGTGGTGGACCTGTCCATTCTTCAGTTGTATCTATTTCAGTTGAACCAGGTTCTTCATTATCAAGATTTCTTACAGTATAGTATAAATCTGCGCGTCCAAATGCCAACTTATCAATATCCAATCCATCTTCACGAGCACCGATTGAGAATATTTTTGTTAAACTATCTTCTCCAATTGTAAATATTGGTGCAGCTTCGCCCTGGTAAGCATTCCTGGATAAATTAACCCATTTCCAAACCTCATTACCAAGTCCGCCCGCTTCGAAAACCACGTCACTTGAATCTGAAAATCCGGCAGCTGCAAGTCCGTTTACTATAATCCAATCATCATCAGTTACGGAATCTTTTTCTCCAAATCCATTTCCATAAAAAAAGCTGTCATCATCAAATCCATTAGCCCTGACACGCAATCGGGCAAAAAGATTATAAGTTCCGGTATCAGGAAAATTTACTTCATAAGTTATAATTCGGTTAGCACTACCGGGATTACCTGTATTAATAAAGTTTGTTTGGATTGCGACATATGAAATTGTTTCATCTTGCAGCGTATTAAAATCAATTCCTGCATCACCTGATTCAGCTTCTACAATTACAGGTTTTAAGATTGTCAACTCATCTTCAACATTATAAATTCGCATATTATCAATATATATAGTATCACCTGTGTTTGCTGTTATACTGAAGTGAATTGGTGCTCTCGCCCAGGTTTGTTGATCAGTGATTGTAAATGGAATAGTAAATTGCTGCCATTCTGAAGTAACATTATTACCGGAAGGGCGTATGGCTCCATATTCATTAAAAGAATAATTTCCCACAGTAAAATTGACCTGGGATGCTGAGTTAGATTTTGCCCAAACAGAGTAGCGGTAGGTTGCCCCTGGTTCAACTGGAATACTGTCGGCAACGACCTGAATATTCCATGGGTCCGTACCAACCGAATGAACAATAATCCTTAAAGCATGAGTTCCATGTTGTACTGTATCTCCTACTATTTCAAATTCAGGATCTGTATCTACGCCTGTACCTACTTCTAAAACCCAACCTTCAATGTCTGTACCGGATACTGATCCGGGATCAGTATTCTCGAAACTGCCGTTTGTATTTAGAATATTGATCCCTTGTGCAATAATGTTGGGTCCCGTTATTAGTATAACTAAGAAAACACCAACCAAAGCACTCAGCTTAACA
Source organism: Ignavibacteria bacterium GWC2_36_12 (assembly GCA_001802795.1). Lineage (GTDB taxonomy): Bacteria > Bacteroidota > Ignavibacteria > Ignavibacteriales > Ignavibacteriaceae > RBG-16-34-14. The sequence continues at coordinate 17,424 of MGZZ01000035.1, forward strand.
ACTTTTGTAAACATTGTATTCATATCTTTGTCTCCAATCTTTTTTGATTTTTTTACAAACGAATTTTCTAATTATAATTGAACCGTTTCAATATTAGTAAAAACATTCTAAATATATTATAAAACATATTATATTTAAACTAAAAAAGAAAGTCTAGATATTTCCAATGGCAAGATTTATATAATTGTAAATGTCCGGTTCGTTTTCAACTGATTTAGCTTATAACTCCAGACATATGATCGGTAACTCCTTTAAGGTGGGTTGTGTAAGTATCTTAAGAATTATCGTTTACCATATTATAGGCATACTATTTTTTTCATCATCATTTCAGTAAAATGAGTTTCTTTGTGTCTACAAAATTATTTGTTTGCAAACTGTAAAAGTAAACTCCGCTTGTAAGTGCGGAGCCATTTAGCGAGACTATATAATCCCCCTCAAGCTGGATGCCTTCGTATAATTTTGCTATTTCCTTTCCAAGAAGATTATACACTTTGAGTGATATGTAACCACTTTTAGGAACCGAGTATTCAATTTGAGTTATTGGATTAAATGGATTTGGATAATTTTGCTTAAGATACGGCGTTTGAAGAAATGATTTGTTTTCTTTGGAAACTCCTGTAGCATCGCTTTTTGTCAGCAATATATCCCCGCCGTCAGGTACTACATCAAACATAATATATTTAACAGAATTGACCTCAACAACTTTTGAAGTGAGAGTTATACCATTTTGTGTAGCAACTGCAGAAGCCCATCCCTCAGGAAGGGGTCGGCGGATTGTGATCGGACAATTGTAATAAGAATTATCTAAAGTATCGGTAACCGATACTTCAATGCTGTCTTCTGTTTCAGAAATTTGTGAAACCGATGCTGCGTTTCGCTCCCTAATATATTTTGCAACTCCACCAAAAGTGTAAACCCAAAACTTATCGGGATTCGCCTTTAGGTATTCTAGACTGGCTCTTATCGTATCCTCAGAAATAGGTGAATATGCCCCCGGTTCAGTACCATTAATACCGTGAAACAGATATACGACCCAACCATTTGTACTGGTCGCATTGTCTACTCTGGATTTAAAATTTGCACTGGTTTTTATCGAACCTTCTGAACCGCAAACTATCGAGCTAATATTCATAAAATTACCAGGGGTTTTACTTTCGGTACTTCCTGAACAGCCCCGTGAAGCAAAATAATATTGTCTGACTAAATTGTTATTACCTGTATTACAATATGGATAGGCTATTGTTACGCATTGCTCCCCGGTAATATGAGAATTAATCACATCTTGAGAATTTTTTAATTCATTCTCCTGTAATGAATCAACCATACCGGAAAAAGAATTATGTGTTACAGTGTGACTTGCAATTTCATGTCCTTCAGAAGCAGCACTCTGCAAGCCGATCCAGTTGGCGGGCCACCCCCAGCTTGGGTTTGTAACAGTAAATAAAGTCAATTTAAAATCGAATTCATCGAACATTGGAACAGCTATGAGCAGCTGATTAGGACAATTATCATCAAAAGTATAAGTAACTGCAGCGGAACGAAACCCCTGCCAGGTACCAACTTCATATGGAGACTCTATGCTTTGAGATTGTCCAAGACCGCTCAAAGATATAAATGCTATACAAAAAAATAATTTGCCTAAGTTATCCATTTTATTCTTTCCTTAATGGTAAAAACTTATTTCACATTTTTGCATTCGATCAGACAAATTGTTTCAATCTATCTCTCATCAAATCTCTTTTTCCAACCTGCCTTATAAAAAGACTCTAAAAAGTTGGGGAATTTAATTCCGCGGGAAAATGTCTCCGGTTAAGTTCCCCTTATTACAATTATATTTGATGAATTACTTCATCAGAATTAGTTTTTTAGTACTAGTAAATTCACCGGCTTCCAGCTTATAGAAATACACTCCTGATGATAAACCGGATGCATCAAGTTTTACTTCATGACTACCCGATTCATAAGTTCCCGAAGCAATTTCTTTTACAACTTCTCCTATTACATTAATTAAAGAAATACGAACTTCACTTCTTACAGGTATGCTAAATGATAGAGTAGTCGTTGGATTAAAAGGATTCGGATAATTCTGACTGAGTTCAAATGATCTAAAACGGTTTTCTTCAAAAGTTTCAACATCCGTTATTACCAAACCATTAATTGCTGCTTCAAGATTATCCTTTGCTTCTCCCAGAGCTTCACCGGCTGGAGAAGAATTTGTATAATTTTGATCTCTTGCAGTTACAGCTGAAGCTAAAGCTGCAGCAAAGGGTGCCCATGATTCAGGTGTATAATCACTTTCTTCTAAAGTATCTGCGTAAACAATTAATGAATCCAGTGCATTATAATTTAAACCAACATCTACAACGGCAAAAAAAGCAGGCTTGCACTTATTCTGTGCATCCCATAGAGAAGCATTAGCTACAAATGCATATTGATCATTCAAACCATCCTTGGATACATTTATGATTTTACCTCTTCCTGAACGGTAACTCCTTTCGACAAAGCATTTAAGTAATTGAGCATATTGGTTCGCCTGTGTAGTATAGTTTGGAGGATTTCCCGGATTAACATCCAGTTCTGTAACCGACATTTCGGTGCATATTGTATCGAACTTATTGTAACTGGCAATCCAGGCTGCAGCTGTGGGAGAGGAGTTATTATCATGATCCTGCATACCGATACCATCAAGGTATCCGGCACGGAAAATAGGACCACAAACTCTTACAATTCCATTTGCTTTATTGGATAAATGAGTACTATAGTCATTATAATAAAGTTTGATCTGAGTTTCGCCATACTCAGTTGTATATTGGCGGGTGAATTCAAATGCTTTCATAATATAGCTTAGATCGCCATATGTGGTATACCACTCGTTGTTGGCAGTACGGTCTGAACCATCATCATTCACAGCTTCATTAACAACATCCATTGCTGATAATAATCCAGGCCAATCTTCATGCAATAATCTTATAATTTCTTTAATATAATTTCCCATACGCCGGGTCATTTTTTCCTGGTTTAAACGTTCACCTGTAGCAGAGTACCCGGTTCGGAAGAAAGCTGTGCCTGGAGTTTGATTATGCCAAACTAATGTGTGTCCGCGAAAAGTGAATCCCTGTCTTTGCGCCCAGTTTAGCTGTGCAATCATATTTCCATTAAATCTTACTACCGGATGTATGTCTATGGAATCCCTTTCCTCGTCAGTAGATGCCGCATTGTATGCTGCTGCACTGGCGTTAATGTCAACAGTATTTTGGGGTTTCATATTATTGCCGGGAGACATACTGTTCATGTGAAATTTTATTAAATGTCCGCCATTTGGAGCAACAACATTCCCTTGTCCCGGTACCGGAGGATCACTGGGGAATCCTATATGAGGATAAGATAAAAGACAACCAATATTAAAATCATTAGCAAATACATCTTTAAGTGCGGGGACATTAGTTTCAATAGTATCGGATTGTGCATTAGTTTTTAATGAAAACATTAACACAGCAGCTATTAGAATAATCAGTTTATTAAATTTATTGCAATTTGTCTTAACAATTATCATAAAAATCCTCCGTAATTTTGTTAACTCTTAGTTCGAAACAAATGTTGTTATACTTGATGGTTCTAAAGTAAAAGTAAAATTGTCACCTGTAACATCAAATGCATCCCCTTGCTCGCAATTCTTTGTCTCAGAAGTTGTGTAAGGAGTAAAGGTTGTCATCACTGCTCCATTTTGTATTCTAAAAACGTTTTCTACTTGTGTAGAACCGGAATTTATAGCAACAATAACAACTTTAGAGGATGAAGGATCTTTATAGGCGGTAACATCAACTTTACTTAAAGATGGAGTAACGCTGGTTTCAACTCTGTAAAAACCAGGACGAATAAATTTGGAGAACTGCGACATAACGTACCCTTTTTTTGTAACTTCACCTTTTTTAGGATAGATTTCATTTGGATCTTGAGGATCTGAAGCTTTTTGTCCATCACCTATCGGTCCATAATACCTTACAATAGTCCACCAAACATAAGCACTCATATCAGCTTTCATTACATCATTCATTTCTTTCCCAAGTTGAATAGCCCATGACAAATTAAATCCGGAATTATTTTCACCAATTAAATGCTCTGTCATCCAGACCTCCTTTCCTTTTTCCTCAGCCAACGGATAGGCAGCCAAACCACCTCCATATATGCCCGCCAACAATATCTAAATGCACCAGGGCAACAGAATCGTTCAATATCGGATCGGATATATTGCGCCTGAATTGAAATGATTCCGGCGCCATCACTTTCGTTCCAATAGTCGGAGCATTTTCTTTCATAAATGTCAGCATTTCATCTGGGGTCCATCCGGTCCAATCGTTTGCAAAATCCGGTTCGTTTTGAACCGAAATTGCATACATTGGTGCATCATTTGCCGTCATATAAGAATTATAAGATTTGAGGTGTTTCGCATATTCATCGTACTTGTCATAACGGACCCGGGTTTGGCCGTCAACAACTTCAGTCATGGAGGGAGGAGCATTCCAAGGTGAAGCAAAGATGATTGCACCCATGTCATGGGCTTTCTTTGCAGATGTCAAATATTTGTACCAAAGATTACTATCAGGTTCAATTGTTAATCTCAGAATCGAAAATCCTAACTGACCATCGCCTGTACCAAAGGCAGTTTCAACTTCAGAATCTGTCATAGCAGGTAAATACCATGGACTTGCCGCCCCAAAGCCTCTGATATATTGATGAAGACTATCAAAATTTATTGTTGCTACCGGTATATATTCTACGGAAAAATTAATAGTAGTATCATTTTGTATAAATACATTTTCTAATTCCCGAGGAATTAATAGGGGAGTAGTAGTACTGGTATTTTGAACTCGAACAGTGAAGGTATTTCCCTGAACATTTTGTGTTTTGCCTGCCTGTCCGGTAGGCAGGTTTGTTATTGTTGGAAATGAATTTTTTGTTAAAGAAGAATTATATGGTGGGGGGATATAACCGCTTCTATTCTGATTAAAAATCATCTTTTTAACCTGAGATTCACCATCGGCATTCAGCCTGTAAAAATATACCCCACTTGCAACACTTTGTCCGAAGTTGTTACGCCCGTCCCATAATACATTATACAAACCGACAGATTGTTGCCCAACATTAAATTTTCTTACCACTCTCCCTAGTATATCATATATCGTTACCTGAACATCAGATTCTTTTTCGAGCTGGTACGGTATTGATGTTGAAGAAGAAAACGGATTTGGATAGTTCTGGGCCAGTTCAAATTTAGTCGGAAGATTATTTGTATAAGATTCTGCTGAGGTTATCACCCCGATTAGGTAGTTACCTGAGTTGTCTGTTAAAGCAGAAAATTTTATTGTAGTATCGGCGTTATCAATAAAAGTAACAGAGGCTTGTTTTATCGGAAATCTTGATGAAGTTACCTTCCCTTCTATGGAAACTGTCTGGGCATTCATCAATTTCAAAGGCACTAACTGGAAAAGGACAAAAACTAAAAAGACATTATTATTCAATAATTCTGCAATACTTTTATACATATTTACTCCAGATTTTTAAAATATAATTATTGTCAAAACTCCTTTAGCCGGAAAGGCGATTAAGCTACTATTAATTCTTTGCGTCAAAATTGATTGTCATTTTAAAAGTAAAAGTTTTTTTGTGTTCAAAAAATTATCTGCTTTTAATTGATACAGATAAATACCACTCGCCAGTCCGCTACCATCAAACGTCACTTTATAAATTCCCGGTTGTTTTAAACCTTCAAATAATGTTTCCACTTTTTGCCCAAGAAGATTATATACATTGAGTGTTACGTAACTGCTTCTGGGTATAGAGTAACTAATCTGAGTCGCAGGATTAAACGGATTAGGATAATTTTGATATAATCTAAATTCTTTTGGATAATAATTCTTTGTTGTCAATTCTACATTTGTTATTAAATCGTCGCTCCCGGGGGACCCATTTATCATGCCAGAAAGTCTCCAGTATGAAGGATCGTTAGGATTATCGTTTGGATTTGCTTCTACTGATACCAATGAATATCCTCCCCCATCTGCCGCTATCGGCCAGGGAAATTCATCGTCATACATCATTGATACTAAAGTATCCGATTGTGAAGAAAGAATAACTAACTTCTCGCCGCTATTATCCAACGATCCACTGTATTCATCAAAAGGAGAGAAGCCATAATAGCTGGCAAAACTTATTTTATTTGAGGCAATTATGATAAAACTTCCAGAATCGGCTACGGTATTTGGGGGAAACGTGTATGAAATCCCGCTCATGAATTTGACCCCACCAATATCAATTGCATTCCCAGTATTTTTTAGTTCAACAAATTCAAAGTCTTTTGCATCAAGTGTATCAGGCGCCAATGGATGATAATGAAGTTCTGTAATCTTCAATTGTTGTAATGCAGAGGCTATAGAAACATTGATATCGACCAATGCGCTCCACTCATCTCTGTAGAATACTCTGGTTTTAAAACTAGTACTTGTTGGTAATACTATTGGTCCTGTATAAACAACAGCAGTACTTGACGGCTCGCCCCATATTTCAGGATCGTTTCCATCAATTGTATAATATGCTGTGCTGCCATCGAATGACATTGTCAACGTATCTCCTGCTTTTACCACATCGGATGTTAATGGGATGCCATTGATAAAAAGTTGAGGTGCGTTAATATTCGGAAACATTCCCGCATCTTTTAGTTGTGTAATAAATGTCGCTGTTCTGTTTGGAAAATATGAGTTTACAAGAAATGATTGTTCATCGAGCCAGAATTGTCTGTCATACAAATAAAAAGGTCCATTGGAATTGAACCGGTGAACGTCTCGCCGGTAATCTCCCCACCGTGCAGACTCAGCAACAATTGCCGTGTCAATTTCATCTGCTCTTTTCATCCATCGGTTTTTGGCTACCTCTGGTGTAAGGGCTCCTACATTAAAGCAATGTTTTTGTACTCTGTCCGCAAAGAGCTGTTTAAATTCTGAATTTTCTAATAGTAACTGAAATACCTCACTCGGATTGCCACTGTTATTTTCACTAAGAATATTGGATGAAACATTTTCCAAAATATGTTCAGTATCCCAACTGAAAAACTGAAAGCCTTCTCCGGGATTTATTCGGTTTCTTATTGCAATCCAGTTATGGTGGTCCCAATCCCAATTTGCTCCGTAAAAATTAATGATCATGTAGTCAATAAGATTTTCTACGTCAAGATAAGCGGGAAAAGAAGGATTTATTGTCCCGTCAGGATTCTTTCCCTGAATTTTTTGGTAGTTTGTATTATCGGCAAGACCTGCACGTGCAAGTGTAAACATCGCATTCCATATTATCCTATCTCCGGAAACTACTTCTCCGTAATCTTTGATGATATCATAGTCACTTTTATCGCCTCCTAAATATGTCTCGGCAAAATCTTCATCAATATGCTCAGTAGGATTATAAATACCCCAATACAACCCATTAATATATAAATGAGCATAGTTTCCATGACCCGCAGGCAGCCCCATGTCAAGGTGAGTATCTTTGGCCCATAAGTCGCGGATCAGTTGAGTATGTTTCCGTTCACTATGGTTCATGTGCAGCCATGTATTTCCATAGGTTGCACGAAGCACGATTGAATTAAATTCATCAGTTGCATCTGCGTCAAACAAAGGATACCTTAATTTAGATATGCCGTACTTTTCCCGAAAAATTATTGTAAACGAATGTTTGGGAGTTTTTTCCGGTCGGCGGCTGTGACCGCCATGAAGTTTCAATCCGCAATTCACTTGAAATTCTTTTGTGCCGTTTCTATCAAAATATTCTATAGAAGCAGGACGTTCCCAATCGTTTCCCAATTCGGGAACTTCATTATCGTCCGGTGCACCGGTATATATATAAATTCCTCCAGATAGTGAATCCGGTATTCTGGAAAAAATATTATCCTTATCCGTTACAATTGAGATAGTAGGTATAGCTAGCAATGCTTCTTCCATTAATCCAGAGTATTTTGGATCTTGAGTTATTTCCGGATCCATCTCATAATCCGCAATTGCAGTGTCTGGTATTACGGTGTAAGGTCCCCATTTTGCAGGATATCCCGGTGGATTGTTCGGCTGATTGATAACATCCTGTAGGAATAGATAAGTTGCTGTCATTACACTGCTTGGTAACATTCCCTCATTCACAGCAATTGTACGTAGTACAGTGGTAGTTGTTATTGAAACAGGCTGCATATATAGAATCCCGGTTAACTCGCCTGGTGTATCTCCGTTTGTTGTGTAATAAATTTTCGAGGATGAGGTATCAGAGGTAATTGCAACATCAAATGATGTTGTGTAGAAACCGTGTTTTTTATTAAAAACAGGAGCAGGTGTTGATTGCGTTGTTGGAAAAATATTCTCTGTGCCCGGTGTTGGATTTGTACTAAACAAAAAAGTTTCATCGTAATACCCGTACGAAACATCTGTCTTCTGTGGTGGAAAGCTTGGGCTAAAAACTGTTGCCTCATTTTCAGAAGGATCAAACAGTCCCAGATATTCGCCGGAACCGCTTAATTTAAAGTTAGTATGCAATTCATATCCGTTTGCCGAAATATTTTTATCAGATGCAAATACAATAAGGTAACCGTTTGCGGGAAGTATCACTTCAGGAAATTTCCATTTATCTATTTTTGTTGAATCGTCGGTGAGCGACCAGTTCAATAAATTCACTGCTGACTCAGTCGGATTATAAATTTCAATCCAATCAGAAAAAATTCCATTACTATCCGAAAGGACTGTGGAATTTAAAGCCATAAATTCATTAATACGTATAGTATTATTCTGTGCATATACGCATGAAAAAACTATTAATGTAGTTGCCAAAATTTGTAATAGACGAAACATTTCATTGCAGTTGTTATTTTGTCAAAATTAACTTTTTTGTTTGCATAAAATTTTCTGCATTTAATCTATAGAGATACATACCGCTTGAAAGCTCACTGCCATCAAATGTTGCTGCGTAATTTCCCATCGCTCTCATTCCTTCAAACAATGTTATCACTTCCTGCCCGAGAAGGTCATATACTTTCAGAGTAATGTAACTGTTCTGTGGTACATAATAATTAATCTGAGTTGTCGGATTAAACGGATTAGGATAATTCTGAAATAGTGAGAACTCCTGCGGGATCGTTGTATATTTATTATCTTCTACAGAAGTAATTACAGAATTTAACTTCCCTGGTGTGCCGTGATTTATTGAAGCTTTCCAGTTTTCAGCTAAAGAATTATCACCGCCCGCATCTATTAATTCCAGAGTTGCACCACCGCCATCCGCATCAACGGGCCAGGGTAAACTGTCATCATAAGTCAATGAGTCAACTATTTGTTCTTCATCGTTTACTAATTTTATGAACTCTCCTGATCCGTTCAATCCGAAACCTGTTTGACCAATATAATTTATCACGTCCGGGAAACGGTTTGTAAATGCACTGTCATTTTCTACTAAAACCAGATATTGATCCGGCTCTAAAACTGTTCCGGCAGGCAAAATAAATTTATGTGCACTATCGCTGTCAGAAAAATACCAGTTGCTAATATCTATCGGTTGATCACTTACGTTATATAATTCAATCCAATCGCCCGAATCAAAACTATCTGCCGAATTATAATTAATTTCATTAATAACAATTTCTTCCACTTCAGAAGTATCAATTGAAAATGAAGCATATAAATTTGCTGATCCGGTAACTGAAACCGATATTGATTCCGCACTTGATGTTACAGAGCCATTCCACCCATCAAATTTATAACCGGAAACCGGGATTGCTTTCAAATGAACCTCATTGCCCTGGAAATAAATCCCACTAAACGGCATATCGTCTGACTGCAACCTGAGTGTGTTAAGTTGCACCGAACCACCGGTTGTCGCATTGATTGTAAGCGTACCGTCTTCTCCACAATTAAAATAATTGCGGACGTGGTCGCGCATATATGCCGGACGCTCTTGTGCAAAGGATGTCATTTTATTAAGATTTTCACCGGCAATTCCCCACCGGGCTCTATGCTTTGTGATTTCACTGGAGATATGATTTGCGAGCGTATTTATCACCTCGATAACTCGCTCACTTTTAAAATTCGTATTCAACAAATCAGCAATTTGGTTGATAAACCGATTTCGAAAAGTGGGATTTTCTATTAATTTCCGCTGAAGCAAAGTTGCCCAAGGAGGATTAGAGTACCGTGTTTCCACTGGAGAAAACATGAATGCTACATGATCTTCCCAGGGACCATGAGCGTAAAGACCGAAGCCGAATTCCACACCAAAAAGTATCCAGCGCCATTTACCGGATGCACTTCGCTCCCGCCAAAATTTGATATTGGTTCCGGGCCAATCCAGATTATCATAATAAGCCTGCGCTGCAAAATAGAGGATGCATTCATCCAGATCGATCACAGAATCGAGATAGGTGTATGCGTCATCTGTCGTCATATCATTTGTGCTGATATAATCAATCAATTGCTGGTAACTCAGAGAATCTCCTTGAATGACTTTCATATTGTTTTCCAACAGATCGATATTATCCGGATCTACTCCATGCCTGTTAGCGATGTAATGCTCATTGATTTTTTCACGGATATTGTAAATCCCCCAATATTCGCCATTGATAAAAGAAGTCGCTGGACGATACTCGAGATAATCGATATCGAGGTCTTTGACAAGGGTCTGCATTACAGCATCACGAATATGCGTATATTGAAAGTCATTCCCGGCATTTCTTAGAACAAATGCTTTAAATGTGTTAATACGAAAACCCGGGAAAAGCGGATAGTCAATATTTGTAACACCGTACTTATCTTTAAACTTTACGGTAATGGACTTCTGATCCCAATTCGCACTCTGACTACCATAAATCTCGATCCCGCAATTTTCTGAGAATCCAAAACTTTTATCGTCTTCAAAAAATTCCACGTGCGCCGAACGTTCCCAATCCATCGTATAATTTGTATAGATACCGGAATCGGGATCAAAAAGATTATAAGGGTCTGATATTAATGAAATAACCGGAAGATCCGTTTCTTCATTAATAAAATAGGATTGATAAGTTGTTGGCGAAGGAAGATAATCTTCCTTCATACTTAATGCTTTTAGAGTAGTGGTTTTAGTAATGTTAATGGGAGTGGAATATTTTTGTGAACCGGAATCCGGGTCACTTCCATCCAGCGTATAATAAATATCACTTGTACCAGCCGATAATTCAACTGAAATTGCTGACGGATAAAACCCTCCGGGCAAAGAAACAGAAACTGTATCGGAAAAACCCTGAATTTCATTTCCTGTATTCTCCGAACCCGGAGAAGGTACCTGGAAAATCCAGGGAAGTGAACCATCACTTATTCTTGCAAAGGAAATATCTGTGAATGAAGCCGGTATATCAACCTGGTCAATAACCAAACCGCTTGAATCACTTAATATTATTTTTTCCCCGGATGCATTTAGCTTAAAATTGGTATGCCAGTAGGTTCTTTGTGTATCTTTATCAGAAGCGAATACAACAAGATATTCTCCGGATGCAATAACGGTACTGCCGAACTGCCATTTTTGAATATTCAGTGAATCATCACTAAGATTATATCCTTCAATGTTTATCGGCTCTGAACTATTGTTATATAATTCAATCCAATCCGAGGCTTCACTATCCTCATCATAAATTGTTGAACTGTTTGAAGACATTATTTCATTAATCACCAGATTTTGAGAGAAAATCATATTTGAGGTGATGGACAATATAAGTATTAAGAGTTTTTTCAATTTTTATCCTAAATATTTTTGAATTTTTATAAATAAAAGCATCAAATCCCAGAGAACTTATTAAAAGATTTTATTTTCTATTTAAGCAGGTATATTAATCTTTCCAGCTTTTTGAATATTGCTGACCGAAACAGTTGATGTATAATATTAAAAAAATAAAAATTGCACGGCGTTTCATAATTTATGCCTTTTATTTTATAAGTTATTTTTGCGCCGGTGCACCTATATTGCTGACCATGAGCTGTTATAACTTCTTTAATTTATACTTTCTCATATTATGATTTTCCACGTTCTTACTCCTTATCCTGACTATTATTCACTCCAACTTTTATCTGCGTAAATGAATGCGGCGGAAATGAATATGATATCTTATTTCCTTCAATTTCAATTTCTTTTGATGCCGGGATGTACTCCTCCTGTTTATCAAATGTAAAGGGCTCATTGAGAGAATCGCTGTTTACCTCATTTACCAATGCTTTCCCTTTAAACTCACCTGAGTTATTAACAATTTCAGTAACGATTGCATTATCTTTATGCCGGTTCACTACATTAATGAAAACTGTACCTGCCTGTCCGGTCTGCAGGTTTGTTTCTCTGGAGTACACAGTTGTGACATCAAGGTAAGGAATTCCTTTATACTTTTCAGTATTAAAAGTATCGCATTCAACATAAGTATCAACGGAGCTGCCAAGACAATTATTCGAAAATGATTTGAAAACATAAAACAAAGGAGTCTTGTAAGTTCCTTTTTCCCTGTCGCTTCCCAACAATGAAGTAGCCAATGTGAAGTTGGTCATTTTAACGACATCTGCATGACGTATAAAAGAATTTAAACATTGCGCAATCGGCAGGACGGATAAAAAATTTCTTCCGAAAGTTCCCCACTCATCAAATGAAATATAGATCGGA
>MGZZ01000036.1 GCA_001802795.1 Ignavibacteria bacterium GWC2_36_12
GATCATTATTTTGCAAACAAATCAAATTCTGCATCTTGAAAAATCTTAAGGAAATTGCATTCTTATTTTTAAAGTTGGGATTGATTACTTTCGGCGGTCCGGCTGTTCACATTGCACTTTTTGAAGATGAGGTCGTTTCAAAAAGAAAATGGATGACTCACCAACATTTTCTCGATTTAGTTGGAGCTACTAATCTTATACCTGGACCAAACTCAACTGAAATGGCTATTCATACCGGCTACCACCGCGCAGGAGTTGCCGGTTTAATTACTGCGGGAATTTGTTTTACTTTACCTGCTGTACTTATAACCGGGATGTTCGCATACTTTTATGCAGCTTACGGAAATCTTCCCGATGTTAAACCTTTTCTATATGGTATTAAGCCTGCAGTTATTATTGTAATTATAAATGCCGTTTACAGGCTTGGAGCTAAAGCAATAAAAGGCTTGCCTTTGCGAAGTCAACAAAGCAATTTTAATAAGATTAAAGCTACGGCGAAGCAAGGATGGAAACTGATTGCAATTGGAATTACTGTCTGTGCGGTAAATGTCTCCGGCGTTAATGAAGTATTTTCTATACTTGCTGGAGGAATTTTCGGAGCAATTTTTATTTACCTGGTCGAACAGAAAAACACTTTAAATTCATTTTCTCTTTTATCAATCCTATCATTGGGGTTTATTCCGCCGGTAATGCAGGCAGTCGAAAAATCAGAAGCTTCGCTTGCAACAATTTTTTTGACCTGCCTGAAGATCGGTGCTGTTTGGTTTGGCGGCGGCTATATTTTGGTCGCTTATTTTAATGGTGAGTTTGTGCAGGGCTTAAACTGGTTAACCAGGCAGCAATTATTGGATGCAATTGCCGTCGGACAGTTTACACCGGGTCCTTTTCTTTCATCTGCAACATTTATAGGATACCAGATTGCAGGAATACCAGGTGCAATTGCTGCAACTGTGGGAATAATAATACCATCATTTGTTTTTGTTGCAATATTAAATCCGCTTATTCCCAAACTCAGAAAATCAAATTTACTTTCTAAATTTTTAGATGCAGTTAATGTAAGTGCCCTTGCCGTAATGTTGGTGGTATCTATTAAACTTGGTGCAGAAGTTTTAGTTGATTGGGAAACAATCCTTATTGCGGTTTTAAGTATTATCGCATTTATCGCTATTAAAAAAATTAACTCTGCTTATATCGTGTTAGGCGGAGCTTTAACAGGATATGTTCTGTATTTAATAAATTAAAGATTAAACTAGGCTAATTTATTTTCATACTTCAGAGATGACATCTTTACAAAAAAAGATGTCATCTCTATTCGGTAAACAGAATTTTTTCCTGCTTCAGGTATGATTAATTTTGTAATAAATTTTAGCGGGGTTGAACAAGAGCTTCAAATAATTTGTTGAAATCTGCTTTAGAAGTTTCTACGAAAAGTCCACGATTTCCGCCAACTGCTACAGTCTAATCTCCTCCGGAGTAAGCCCATCCTGATTGAGGTATCCATTTCATTTGACTTAATTTAGCAAAAGATCCTGCAAGAGTATTGAACAACATTGTAACGGAAGCGCAGAATTGAGCTGTCATTTCTACCATTTCAGGTGGCATATCCATTTTAGCTGCAAAGTCAACTAACTTACCATCAGCCGAAAATTCTCCGGCTGCTACAACCCCGTTTAAATTGAGCAAATCTTTTAAAGCCGTCATAGAACAGTCCTTTCTTTATTATTTATTAATGATTTAAGAAATAAACCAACAGTTTTCTAATAAAGAATTCGTAAATAAAGTTCTGCTCACCTGCCTTGCAATATAAAATGAATTTTTATATTATTCAATTGTTCAATTGAATAATTCATACGAATTTTAAGCAAATTATGAGATTTATATGACAGGTAGAGAATTTAAAGACTTAACATTCCATCAGTTCGCAAAAATTGCAAACGCATTTTCCAGTCCCAAAAGGTTGGAAATAATTGATATACTTTCACAGAGTGAAAAAGATGTTGACACTATATCAAAAGAAACGAATATGAATTTTGCCAATACTTCACGTCACCTTCAGATACTGAAGAGTTCAAACATTGTAAAATCAAAAAAAGACGGCGTGAAAGTTTTATACAGGCTTTCAAATGATGAAGTAATAAAATGCTGGAGAGGTTTACAATCTTTAGCTGAACTAAGTGCGGCGGAAATAAGAGAAACGGCAAAATTATTTTTTGAAGAAAGAAATGCACTCGAACAGATATCAGCCGATGAATTATTGAAAAGATTGGAAAATGATGAAGTCACTTTAATTGATGTCAGACCAAAAGAAGAATACTCGAGCGGACATATTGCCGGTGCAGTATCAGTTCCATTAAAAGAAATAAAAGAAGAGAATATCAGGCTTCCGAAGGAAAAAGATATAATAGCTTATTGCAGAGGCCCTTATTGTGTCCTGGCAGCAGAAGCTGCAAAAATTTTGTCTTCCAAAGGTTATAAAGTTAGAGTTATGAAAGATGATGTAAACACCTGGCGTAACCTTGGTTATGCTGTTGCTAATTAAATAATCATAAGGGATCTGAAATGATTAGTAAAAATATAGTTATTTTAGGAGGCGGTATAGGTGGTATTATTGCCGCAAATAAATTAAGAAATGAACTCCCCTCCTCAGTAGACATAATCATAATTGAACGAAACAAAATGCATACTTTAGCTGCCTCCTATTTATGGCTGATGGTTAATCTTAGAAAGGCAGAAAAAATCCGTACTCCATTAAGTAGATTAATTCATAAAGGTGTTAAAATTATTTATGAAGAAGTAAAACAGATAGATACTTCCGGGAAAAGAATTCAAACTGAGCATAATGAAATCAATTATGATTATCTGATAATCGCACTTGGATCAGAATTAGAAAAAAAACATTTAAATAACAATCAGTATGGTATTCATAATTTTTATACTTACGAGGGAGCACAGAGATTAAGAGATGAGTTAGCCAAAATTCAATCAGGAGAAATTATTATTGCTATTGATTCATTACCTTACAAATGTCCAGGTGCTCCTTATGAAGCAGCCATGTTAATTTCAGGTTATCTCACAAAACGTGAACGTAAAAATAAAATTAACATAAACTTATATACTCCTGAACCACATCCACTTCCTGTTGCAGGACCAGAATTGGGAAAATCTGTATCCGATCTTTTGGAAAATAAAGGAATAAAATTTTATCCTGCTCATCAATTAAAAGAAATAAAGCCGGAAGAAAAAACAATTACATTCAATTCTGATTTAACTAAACAATATGATTTATTGATTGTTATTCCCAAACATATTTCACCTGCTGTAATAAGAAATTCCGAACTTGAAGATGAAGGCGGCTGGATACCGGTTGACCGAAATTCATTAGAGACCAAACTTGAAAATGTTTATGCAATTGGAGATATTAATTCAGTTTCAATTCCCGGCAGATGGCAGCCTGATAAACCGATGAAACTGCCTAAAGCCGGTGTGTTCGCACATTCCCAGGCATTAACAGTTTCTGAAATTATAAATTCTAAAATTTTTGGGAAAGAAATAAAAAACAGTTTTTGTGGGGATGGATTTTGTATGCTTGAAGCCGGAGAGGATTTAGCCGGTTTTGCATATGGAGATTTTTTTGCATCGCCGCATCCTGATGTTAAAATGAGAAAGCTGGGTAAAGCATGGCATCTTGGAAAAGTTCTTTTTGAAAAATGGTGGTTGGCTCCTTATGGCTTCAGCAAATCATTTTATAAAATTCTTATTCAGCTTGGAGCAAAAAGTCTTAAAATTCCTATTAAACTCTAACCAAATAGTGTATGAAGATAAGAGAAAGCGGAATGCCCTCGGAAGAAATGTGGGAAAAGTTTTTTGATATTCCATTAATTTTTTCAAAACTCAGGCTGAACGATAGTATAAATGATGTTGCTGAGTTTGGTTCCGGATATGGGACTTTTACAATCCCTGCTTCAAAAATCATTAAAGGGACTCTGTTTGCTTACGATATTGATGAATCAATGATTAAAAATCTTAATAAAAAAGTGAAAGAAAATAATATTGAGAACATCAAAGTAATCCAGGCAGATTTTGTAAATGATGGAACTAAATTAAATAAAGAGGCGGTTGATTATACAATGTTATTTAATATACTACATGCAGAGGAACCATTTTTACTATTAAATGAAGCTTGCAGGATTTTAAAACCTGGTGGAAAAGCCGGAGTAATACATTGGATTTATTCAGATGAAACTCCAAGAGGACCTTCACTTGATATCAGACCAACAAAAGAACAATGTATTAACTGGATGAAAGAAGCCGGATTTGAAATAAAAGATAGTCCGGTCTTTCTTCCACCATATCATTATGGAATAATTGGATATAAAAATAAATAGGAGGGAAAAAATGAAAATCCTTTTTATAATAAATGACGCACCATATGGAACAGAAAAAGCATATAACGCTTTAAGAATGGCAATGACTCTGCAAAAAGAACAGTCAGAATCAGAGATTAATATATTCCTGATGGCTGATGCAGTAACTTGTGCATTACCAAATCAGAATACTCCCAACGGTTATTATAATATTGAAAGAATGTTGAGAGCCGTAATAAACAAAGGCGGCAAAGTTAAAGCATGCGGCTCCTGTGCTGAAGCAAGAGGAATAAAAAATTTATCTCTTATTGAAGGAGTCGAAATAAGCAATATGCCTGAACTTGCTAAATGGACAGTTGAAGCTGATAAGGTTTTAAGTTTTTGATTTTAAGCTGCTCCGATTGGGACTGTTACATTGACTTTTTTAATGTTATTGCGTTTAACTATATTTGACTTAATCATTTACCATGAACCTGAAGACCATTAAAATATTACCTGCAATTTTACTGTTTGTACTTGCATTCAACTTTATTAATTCTGAAATAATAGATCAGTTCGAAGGAAGAAGCGAATGCCAGCAAACTCACGATTATTGTAAATTGGTTCAGACAGCTTCTATAAAAACTTCGTCAAGCGATAAAGTCGTTAATGAAGATTTTGTTTTAGTTGATTACTTATGTCCACATTGCCTGAAATTTGAAAGCACTAAAGAACTTTACGAGAAGCATCAGAATAATTCTTTTCATCATTTAGAATTACCACCAGCTTTTCTCATCAACCAATCCTTTCTTATTTGATTTCTTCATTTCCAATCAATTACTCTCATAGCCGAAAAATACACGGCTAAAAATTTTTCCAGACATTTAGGAGTTTTTATGAACAAATGGTTTGTCTTGTTCATATCTCTTTTCAATTTATTGATAGGATATGCACAAGAGAATAATGACAAAACAAAACCTGCCTTCCGACAGGCAGGTTTATCATTAAAAGAAGCAATTGAGATCGCATATGAAAGTAATCAGGAAATCATTTCTGCTTACAGAGAAATTGATGCTACAGAAGGAAGAATACTTCAGGCTGGAAGAATACAAAATGCGGAACTTTCACTTACAGCTAATGAGATTCCGCCTGGTTTTAGTTTAGATGAAACAGGAGAACTTGATTTCAACTTTAATCAGCCGATAGAGTTTTTTGGAAAGAGAAGCATAAGAATTCAATCTGCTGAACTGCAAAAGAGAATTGCAGAATTAAATTATGAGCGGATAAAGAAGTTAATAACTTCACAAGTCAAAAAAGCCTATTACAGCGGGCTGCTTTCAAACCAGATAGTTGAAAGCATTGAATCGAATATTAATCTGCTTAATGATTTTCTTGCACAGGTAACAGACCGTTATCAAGCTGGAACAAGCAGCTATCTCGATGTTATTCGTGCAAAGGTTGAAATATCCAGATTGAAGAATGAGCTTTTTGATGCTATGAAAGGTTATCAGCAAGGTCTTAATCAATTAGAAGTTCTTCTTGGAAAAGAGAATGAAGCTGAGTTTGAATTAACCGATTCTCTGCTATATCAGTTTTCTGGTTATCCATCCCTTCGGGAAGAAATAAATAAAGATACTGTTGTTAATTTCTATTCTTCGCGAAGTAATTTTCTCCGGATAACCGAAATACAGGTTGAGCAGAGTAAATCTTTTTTATCTTTAGCAAATAAAAATTCCTACCCGGACTTTAATTTCGGATTGGCATTTCAAAATCGGCAATCAATTCCGGCAAACCTGCCTGACGGCAAGGCGGGCGGCTTTGATCAATATTTTGGTTTAAATGTTGGCGTTTCACTTCCGATGTTTTATTCAAGCGGAGTAAGTGGAGATATTCAGGAAGCTGAAGCAAATCTTTCTATTTCAGATAGCCGTTCTCAATATGCAAAAATCAGAGTAGCTCAAAATGTCAGAACTGCATATAACAATCTTTCCTTTGCAGAAGAACAATTGAGACTGTTCGATAATTCCCTTTTGAGAGATGTTGAAGACGAATTACGTGCTGGTATTACTGCATACCAAAACGGTCAGATTGATTTGCTTAACCTGTTTGATATTTACAGAACATACAGAGCAACAAGAGTTGAATATTCTAGAACAGTTTATAATACGCTTGTTGCATTAACGGAACTTGAAGTTGCCGGAGAAGAAATAGTTGAGTAATTGTAAACCGTTAAAACGGTTACTGAGTTATTTCATTTTAGGTAACCCACGACTTAAGTCGTGGGTTAATAGGACAATATTAATATTATAACCGTTTC
The DNA here is from genome assembly GCA_001802795.1 of Ignavibacteria bacterium GWC2_36_12. Lineage (GTDB taxonomy): Bacteria > Bacteroidota > Ignavibacteria > Ignavibacteriales > Ignavibacteriaceae > RBG-16-34-14. Next base: position 6,661 of record MGZZ01000036.1, read on the forward strand.
AACGGTTTTTAAAATAGCATAAAAAATTTTAATGGAGCTTATATGTATAAAAAAATAAATCTAACACACCTAATTAAATTAACTTTCTTGTGGAATGGGTTAAAACCCCTACAAAACTATGGGAGATCCTTTATCCACGCCCTAAAGAGCGTGGCTATAATAGCCCCGACCTTTAGGTCGGGGATTAGAAAGGCCCTAAACTCAGTAAAGGCTTTAGCCCTTTTCAATAAAGCTACCATTCTGAACCTGATCTTTTTTTCTTCATTTCTCATTAGTTGTGGTAATCAATCCGATGAACACAATGAAACTGAAGATTACCCGGAGAGGAAACATTCAGATGAAGTTAGTGAACTCATTTTCACATCACATCAGATCGAGCATATTGACTTAAAAACTGAAACAGCAGAAGTGAAAGAAGTTGATGTGCCGCTTGAGCTTTCCGGGAGAATTGCTTTGAATGAAGCATTGACTGCACACATCACTTCACGTGTTCGGGGAAGAATTGAAAAAGTTCACGCAGTTATTTCAGACCGCGTTCAAAAAGATGAAGTGCTGCTTGAGCTTTACAGCCAGGAATTTCTTGCAATGCAATCTGAGTTTATTCAAGCCGAGGAAAGATTTAAACGAATACTTGTCCCTTCGGGAAAAGAAAACAACCCTGATCACGCTACTGCAAAGGCGATTTATGAATCTGCAAAAAAGAAGCTTGAGGTAATTGGATTAAGCGAAGAGGAAATTCAACAACTTGCAGATAATCATATACCTTTGACCTTGCTTCCGGTACGGGCACCTTTTAAAGGGACACTACTTAGCGGCGACCCGTCTCTCCCGAATTCTTTCGGGAAAGCCGAGGCGGGAGCCCGGCTTGGAGAGTTTGTTGATGTCGGTCAGGATTTTTTCCTTCTTGCTAACCTTCAGAATCTCTGGGTGCTTGCTGATGTTTTTGAAAATGATCTTTCATTAATTCGTGAAGGAATAATGGGGCAAGTTACTCCTTCTGCATATCCAAATGAATCTTATAAAGCAAAGCTTACAAGAATTTATGATATTGTTGAAACTTCTTCCAGGACAATTAAAGCCAGATTTGAAGTAACTAACTCTTCTTACAAACTTAAGCCGGAAATGTTTGTAACAGTTAATGTCTCATCAAAGCTCGGGGGTACAAATCCAAAAGTTCCTTCTATTTCAATTATGAAAGAAAAGAACGGCGCTTATGTTTTTGTTGCATTGAACGATACAACTTTTCAGAGAAGAGAAATCAGCTTAGGGAAAGAAACAAAAGATTACACCGAAATTCTTGAAGGATTAAAAGCAGGTGAAAAAGTTGTTACGAAAGGAACATTTTATTTGAAATCCGAACTAGCTAAAGAAACATTTATGGAGGATGAACATTGATGATTAATAAAATAATTCTCTTCGCAGTACGCCAGCGAATGTTTGTTATGCTTGGAGTTATTGCTCTGATAATCGGTGGAATTATAGCAGCTAATCAATTGCCGATTGATGCTGTTCCCGACATAACTACAAACCAGGTTCAGATATTTACTGTTGCCCCGGCATTAGCGCCGCAGGAGATTGAACGGCTTGTATCTTACCCGATAGAAATCGCAATGCAGAATCTTCCAGACATAGAAGAAGTCCGCTCCGTTTCTAAATTTGGTCTTTCTGTTGTAACGGTAATCTTCAAAGAAAATGTTGATACTTATTTTGGAAGGCAACTTGTGTTTGAACGGCTGCAGGAAGCCAAAGGAGATTTGCCGCCCGGTCTTGCTGAACCTGAACTTGGTCCGGTAACAACAGGACTTGGAGAGATATATCAATATGAAGTTGTTGGAGAAGCTTACACTCCGATGGAGCTTCGTTCAATTCAGGACTGGATAATTACAAAGCAGCTTGCGGGAATTCCGGGACTTGCTGAAGTAAATACTTTTGGCGGCGAGTTAAAACAGTATCAGGTCCAGATAGACCCGCAAAAGCTTTTGAAGTTTAATCTTTCTCTGAGAGATGTTATTGACGCTGTATCGAATAACAATGCAAACGCACCCGGCGGATATATAGAGCATAAACAGGAACAATATATTGTTGTCGGCGAAGGTCTTGCAAAAACAATGAGCGACATTGAAAACATTATTGTCAAATCGAGCGAAGGCACTCCAATCTTTGTAAGAGATGTTGCGGAAGTGAAAGAAGGTGCAGCAATTCGTCAGGGCGCTGCAACATTAAACGGAAAAACCGAGATTGTAGCGGGAATGACTATGATGCTTAAAGGTGAAAATGCAAGATTAGTTACAGAAAGAGTTAAGGAACGTGTTACTGAAATTGAGAAAACTCTTCCTGAAGGAATACGGATAGTCCCTTTCTATGAAAGAACAGAATTAGTTGAGAGGACAATTCAAACTGTAATTAGAAATTTGAGTGAAGGCGGTTTATTTGTAATCATAATTCTTTTTCTTTTGTTGATGAACCTTCGCGGTGGGTTTATTGTTGCATCAGTTATTCCTCTTTCAATGCTTTTTGCATTAATTATGATGAAGCTGAATGGAATCTCAGGTAATCTTATGTCACTTGGTGCAATTGATTTCGGAATTATAGTTGACGGGGCAGTTGTTCTGATGGAAAACGCAATCCGAAAACTTCACGAAAGACAACACGCAACAGGAGTTACTGAAAGTGTGCAACAAACTCTGATTGGTTCTTTCTTAGAAGTTGGAAGACCCCTTGTGTTTGGAGTTTCAATAATCATTATAGTTTATCTTCCTATACTCACACTTCAGGGCACTGAAGGAAAAATGTTTAAGCCGATGGCTTACACTGTTGTATTTGCTCTTCTCGGTGCGCTCTTCTTAACTTTAACGTATGTTCCCGTTGCAAGCGCATTTCTATTTAGAAAAGGAAAAGTATCTGAGAAAGAAAGCCCAGTTATAAAATTTATCAAACCCGGCTATCATAAAACACTTCTATTCGCTTTAAAGCATAAACTGATTGTTGTAACAAGCGCTGCTGTAATTTTTATTGCATCACTTCTTCTGTTTACAAAATTGGGCGGCGAATTTATTCCAACACTTGATGAAGGTGATATACTGATTGAATTAAGACGGCTTCCGAGCATCTCGCTTACCGAATCAATTCATACTTCGCAAATGCTTGAAGCGGAATTAAAATCTATTCCTGAAGTAATAAATGTCGTTAGCAGAACGGGCAGACCGGAAATTGCAACAGACCCGATGAGTATTTATCAGAGCGATGTTTATATAAAAATGAAACCACGCGAGGAATGGAAAACCGTAGAAACAAAAGAAGAGATGATGGAAAAAATGTCTGAAGTAATGAACAGAATTCCCGGTATAGGCGGCGGGTTCTCGCAACCGATTGAAATGCGTTTTAATGAATTGATTGCGGGAGTCCGTTCAGATGTCGGTGTTAAAATTTATGGTGAAGACCTCGACACACTTGCCCGCATTGCTAACGATGTTGCCGGACTAATGCAAAACATTAAAGGTTCGGCAGACGTTCGTGTTCAGCAGACCGAAGGACTTCCACAGCTTCGTATTGTAATAGATAGAAACAAAATTGCGCGGTATGGAATAAATGTATCGGATGCCAATTTATTAATTGAAACGGCTCTTGCCGGAACAAACGTCGGGAAAATTTACGAAGGTGAAAAACAATTTGACCTGGTTGTTAAGCTTAGCCAGCAATCAAGGAATGATATTGAATCAATTCAGAATTTGCTTGTTCCCTCAGTTAACAATGATGCAATGGTGCGATTGGGAGATATTGCTGATTTTAGGATGATTGAAGGTCCTGCAGAAATATCTCATTCTGCCGGGCGAAGAATGATTGTAACAGAAAGTAATGTCCGTGAAAGAGATTTGCAAAGTTATGTTGAAGTATTACAAGCAAAAATTGATGAACAAATTAATCTTCCGGTTGGTTATCAAATAAAATATGGCGGTGAATTTGAAAATCTCGAAAGAGCAAGTGAGCGATTATATATTGTTCTACCAATAGCCTTATTTCTGATTTTTATAATGCTTTTTGTTTCAGTCAATTCAATCAGGCAGGCATTAATAATTTTTACAGGAATTCCTTTTGCTGTTGTTGGCGGCGTTATTGCACTTTGGGTTCGTGATATTCCATTTTCAATCTCTGCGGGAGTTGGTTTTATTGCGTTGTTTGGAGTGGCAGTTCTTAACGGGGTTGTAATGCTTACTTATTATAATACTCTTATTAAAGAAGGAATGAGCATACAAAATGCAGTAATAAAAGGTTCGGAAATACGTTTGCGCCCTGTTATTACAACAGCATTAGTGGCATCGCTTGGATTTATTCCAATGGCAGTATCAACTTCAGCGGGTGCGGAAGTACAAAGACCGCTCGCAACTGTTGTTATTGGCGGATTGATTACTTCAACTCTTTTAACTCTTGTTGTTTTGCCAACATTATTTCAGTGGTTTGAGGAAAGGAAAACAAAACCAGGATTATAGAAACAAATTCGGGAATTTGCTTAAATCTAAATTCCTTTCGATGGAAGAATAATTAATGGAGGCGTTAAGATAAGATTATAAAATAATTAAGTTGATACAGGCATGTCACTATTTTAAACATTTTCTTCACTATTAATATATCATTAAACAAAAGAAAATCTAAAATGAATCTAAAACATTCACTCGCGCATATCTCAAAAATATATATAATCCTGTCAACAGGATTAATGCTTCTTACTTTTATTTGTACAGGATGCAGTGAAGAAGAAAGTACTGCGCCCCCTACAGATTCTAATGCAGTTTCAATACAAAACAATTCCTTTAATCCCGGCAGCAGAACAGTTGCAGCAGGTACAACAATAAAATGGACTAACAACGACGGTATTACGCATACAGTTACCAGCGGAAGTCCCGGGAATGAAACAGGAGTTTTTGATAGCGGAAATATCGCGCCCGGTCAAACTTATGAGTTTACTTTCTCTACTGCGGGAACATTCAACTATTTTTGTAAGATACATCCAGGTATGACAGCCCAGGTTGTGGTTCAATAACAAAAAGTAACAGAATGTTTACCATTTTTTAAAGATGAAGAAAACTGCCAGTATCATTAATAAAAAACCGACTGCGTAGTTCCATTTAAATTCTTCTTTTAAATAAAGTATAGAGAAAAAGGTAAACACAATTAATGTAATTACTTCCTGAATAGTTTTTAATTGTGCTGCATTAAACTGCCCATGTCCAATCCTGTTTGCCGGCACCTGGAAGATATATTCAAAGAATGCAATTCCCCAGCTAATAACAATTACAATCCACAGGGGAGATTGCTTGTATTTCAGATGCCCGTACCATGCAAAAGTCATAAAAATATTCGATATAAGAAGCAGCACAACAGTAGTCATAAATTCCTTTTCCCATTTTTTGATTTATTAAAGGGAGAAAAATAAATATGTTTTGTAACATTACAAACAGCTTCTTCAGCCTTTTACACTACCCTGAACAATTTTTTTCAGTGTATTATTTGCCTGATCAATTAATTAGAAATCATTTTGTCACTTTTTAATTTTCAATCATACTATTTCAAGGGACCAGTGTGTTATTTTCCCAAATAAATTTGGAAAATAAATGATAGTTGGAATTGAGACTTCAGCTTTAAGCAACAGAATTACAGGGACATCCAGATACATTACCTGTCTTCTTGAACAACTAAAAACTCTTGGCGACGATATAAAATTATTTTCTGCTTTTCATTCCGTAAATAATTTTTTGCCGAAGAAAAAAGGTGTTCAAAAATTTTTATACAGAAACTTATTTCTTAAAAAAGAAAT
>MGZZ01000037.1 GCA_001802795.1 Ignavibacteria bacterium GWC2_36_12
TGCTTAACAATAGTGCCCATTTAAAGTATCTTGGAGCAAAGAGCCAGGAAGAGGTTTTAGGCAAAACCACATTCGACTTTAATCCTATTGAAATTGCCGAACAATATTTCCAGGAAGAAATGAAAATCATCCAGAATGGAAATCCTTTAGTTGAAAAGGAAGAAATGATTCTTTATCCGGAATTAGGAGAGAGACTCTGCCATTTAACTAATAAGATTCCGATAAAAGACAATGAGGGGGAAATAATAGGTATTGTAGGGGTAAGCCATAATATTACAAACAGGAAAAAAGCTGATGAGGCTATTAAAAAAGCTTATGAAGAACTTGAAAAAACAAATACAGATCTAAAAAAGGCAAACAAAGTAAAAGGTCAATTCCTTGCGAATATGAGCCATGAAATCCGTACACCGCTCAATGCTATAATTGGGATGACAGGCTTGCTGATGGATACTCAATTGAATTCGGAACAGAGGGATTTTGCAGAAACAATATACAACAGCGGCGATATTCTGCTGGCTCTTATAAATGATATTCTTGATTTTTCAAAGATAGAAGCACAAAAAATAGAACTTGAGAAACAACCATTTGATGTAAGACACTGTGTTGAAGAAGCTTTGGATTTAATTGCTTCTAAAGCTGCCGATAAAGACATAGAGTTGGTTTACTCGATCGATGACGGATTGCTTACTAATGTTGTTGGAGATGTTACCCGTGTCCGTCAAATTCTGGTTAATCTTCTTAGCAATTCTATTAAGTTTACAGAAAAAGGGGAAGTTGAAGTTTCGGTATCGGGACAATTACGTGACCATTATATTTATCAGCTTCATTTCTCTGTCAGAGATACTGGAATAGGAATACCCGTTGACCGCCAGGATAAAGTTTTCCAATCATTTACACAGGTAGATGCTTCCACCACTCGCAAGTTTGGTGGTACGGGGCTTGGTCTTACTATTAGTAAAAAATTAAGTGAGTTGATGGGGGGGGCAATGTGGGTAGAAAGTGCCGGCATACCCGGAGAAGGTACAACGTTCCATTTTTCAATACTTACCGAGTTGTCTGTTGAAAAACGGTCAGAGAGTGACATGTCGGCTCTTATAGGAAAGAAAGTTCTGATTGTAGATGATAATCAAACCAATAGAAATATTCTTGACCGGCAAACCGAATCATTCCAAATGACTCCTACGGTTGCTGCATCAGGTAATGAAGCACTCAATATTCTTCAACAGGGAGCTATATTCGACCTGGCAATTCTAGATTATCATATGCCCCAAATGGACGGGGTGACACTTGCAGAGGAAATTCGAAAATTGACTTCCGGAAAGAAATTACCATTGATTCTTCTTTCTTCTTATGGCTACCGTGAAAAGAAAATCGGATTTTCCCACTTCGCGGCAACTCTGACAAAACCCATTAAATTAGCACATTTGTATAATGCCCTTGTAACAGTTCTCAGTAAGACCACTACGACCGCAGTTAAAGAACATGCAACCCCTGTCCACTTTGATAGTGAAATAGGACATCAATATCCATTGCGTATACTTCTTGCAGAGGATAACAAAATAAATCAGAAGGTAGCTCTCCGTTTTCTTGAAAAGATCGGATACCGCGCCGATGTTGCGTTCAACGGTATTGAAGCGCTGGAAGCGTTAAAGCGTCAATCTTATGATGTTGTTTTAATGGATGTACAAATGCCTGAAATGGACGGGGAGCAATGTACTCTTGAAATCCGGAAACATTTGCAGGCAGGAAAACAGCCCCGGATAATAGCCGTTACTGCCAACGCTCTAAGTACAGATAGGGATAGATATCTATCGATAGGAATGGATGATTATATTGTTAAACCGTTTAAACTGGAAGAACTGGTTAGAGCTTTAGTTGAAAGCCATATTCAAAGAAAACAATCTGAAGAAAAACACTCCATCAAAGAAAAAGTGTAAGCTGCAATTTCCTTTCTTAGACGTAGGAACCACACTAATTTGGTTTATTCAAATTTCAAATTGAGTTTATTATTTTATCGTTTCTTTTATCCAGCCGGTTATCATTTCCAGAACAACGGGCGACATTGTCTCTTCAATTTTTGAATATTCCATTGGCGAACCGGTTTTTGCTTGCTGGAATAAATGGTTCAAACCCGGAAGCTCAACAACCTTGTAATTTTTATTTCCGCTTTCCTTTAATGCCTTTTCAATTAGTGCGAGATTTTCCCCGGGTGGAACCTGCAAATCTTTTTCGCCGTTAATTGCAAGAACCGGAACCCGGACTTTTGTTAAAGTTGGATATGGATCATATTCAAGGAAGAACCTGAACCAGGGGCTTAACAAAACATTTACCTGTTGGTTAAAGAATGCATCACGATCCCCTATTTCTTTTTTCTCTTCTTCCGATAGTTCCATATAATTTTTATCAAACTCTTCCTTCAGCTTTTCTTTAGCAGCAGAAGTATCTTTCTCATTAACAAGTATTTCATACATTTTTGAGATTACGTTAACATCCCTTTCAATTTTCTCTTCACCATAATCGTTTGCACGTAATATTAGAGCAGTCTGCAATTTTAGGATTTCTTTTCCCGTCATCCCCGGTCCTGCCATCAGGACGATAAAATTTACATCTGGAGACTCAACTGCTGCAAAAGGTGCGATAAGTCCTCCTTCACTGTGTCCTATTAATCCGATTTTATCTTTATTAACCTCTTTGCGTAATTTTAAGTATTGAATTCCCGCCATAACATCTGAAGCAAAATCTTTGGTTGTAGCAGATAAAAAATCACCGGTCGATTCTCCAATGCCACGGTCATCAAATCTTAAAACGGCAATTCCATTTTTGGTTAAATAGTCTGCAAGCACGAGAAACGGTTTATGACCTAATAATTCTTCATTCCTGTTTTGCGGACCCGAACCGGATATGAGAATTACTGCCGGGAATGAATCGCCTTCTTTGGGATATGTAAAGGTTCCTGCTAAAGTCAGGCTTGCTTTCTTATTAGGATAAGAGACTTCCTCCTCATTATATAGATAAGGAGGTTTAGGTTCCTGTGGTCTTTTAGGAACCTCAACTGTTTCCGTTCTTTTAAGATTAAGAGGAAGTGATCCACCTTGCGTCCATGTTCCCACAATACTGTCTTGTTCAAACTTTCCATCATAAAAACCGTTGGCTGATTGAACAACGAACCTGATATTGGGATTGTCAAAAATAGTTGAATCAACCGGGATGCCATAGGCGTTCTGATCAGGACTATCCAGAGTAGTTTTTAAAGAACCATCTTCATTTTCAGAAACATTGAATACGATTCTTAGCTCTAAAGAGGGAAGCTCTAAAGTTCCGAGCCATTTGCCTTTAATTTTTTCCTGGTCTTGTGATAGCGACAATTGAAAAGGAAGAACTAATAGCATTAAAACAAATATTTTATTTTTTAAATTTTTCATAGTTGGATACCTTAATATGTGTTTACTCCCTGGATTACAAATTTTCTTCTTCATCTAATTCGGACAAGAGACCGAGCACATCAAGATGATTCGTAGTCATTTGCAGATGACCCTCAGAATCAATTGGCCATTCTTCAAGAGCCCGGTCGGTATAAAGTTCAACGCCATTTCCGTCAGGGTCTTTCAGATAAATTGCTTCTGAAACTCCATGATCGGAAGCACCTTCGATAGGATAATTTTTTTCATAAAGTCTTTTTAAAACACGTGCAAGCTCTTTCCTGCCCGGATAAAGAATAGCAAAATGATATAAGCCCGTATGACCTTGAGGAGGAGGAGCCGCTCCTTTCCCGTTCCATGTATTTAAACCGATATGATGATGATAACCTCCCGCAGAAAGAAAAACAGCAGAATCACTGTAATAAGCAGTTATTTCAAAGCCAAGGAGGTCTCTGTAAAAAGCCAGGGATTTCTGCAGATCCGAGACAGTTAAATGTATGTGCCCGATTTTTACATCAGGATGAACTTTAAATTCCAATTTTTTCCATTTTTTTTGATTGCCAAATTTAAAGGATGAATTGAGTCATATGCAAATTAAAATATTTGAAGAAGCAAATAGCTCTATTTAAGAGGGAAGTAAAGTGTAATCTTGCCGGAGGGCAATCATTCCTAATTTAACTTCCTGAGGTTTTCGAAAAATGACTGTAGTTTTTCTTCATCAAGATTTCCATTTGTTCTTACCCCACTGCAAACATCAACTCCAAATGGTTTTACTTTTTTAACAGCATCAATTACATTTCCTGGTTTCAAACCCCCCGCAAGAAAAACCGGTATGTTTACATTTTCAACTATTCGTTTGCTTATTTCCCAATTATGAATTCTCCCCGTTCCCCCAAGCTCTTTTATTTTTAGTGATTGGTTCCCGGAATCCAGAAGTATAGCGTTTACAAAAGGCGAAACATCTAGTGCTTCCCTGATTGATTCTTCTCCCTGAACATGAATAACCTGTACAATTGAAATTCCGGGTAAAGCTCTTTTAAGATCGGTGTGTGAACCATAAAGTAATTTATCAACTATTTGTATTGTGTTTACTTTTGTTCTTTTCTGTTGTTCAATTATAGAGTTGACATCCTGTTTGCTTGTTAAAAGAAAAGATGAAATACCTGGAGGAATAATTGCGGCAATTTCTTCAATCAATTTTTCAGGAATTGGTCCGGGTCCGCCCGGCATTTCTGAAACTAAACCAACTGCCGAAGCTCCATATTTAATGGCTAACATTGCTTCTTCAACGCTGGAAACACAGCAAATTTTTACTCTGGGGATAGGTATATTGGACATTATTTTTTCTAAATAATATTACGCCCGTTTATAATAAATTAATTGAAGTTTGAATATAAAATAACTATTTAGTTGTCATTGAAAAATAACAAGGAGTAAAATTGTGAAAGTATTATTGCAATTTCTGATTATTTCTTCTCTTATTTTTACAGGTATGATTACCTTTGCTAAACGAGGAAGCAATACAGATGAAAAGAAAATCCTTCCATATCCAATTAACCAGACCAAACTGGATAACTGGCTGAATGTTGTAACCGTATCTTTTGATAGTCCCGGTCTTGCAGCATTTTACATTGTTGTAAGAGTTGGTTCAAGGAATGAAGTTGAAAAGGGTGTTACCGGCTTTGCGCATTTCTTTGAGCACATGATGTTCAGGGGAACTGACAAATACCCGCGTGAAGAGTATAACAAAGTTCTTAAATCGGTTGGAGCCGGAGCTAATGCAAATACATCTAATGACCGGACAGTTTATCATATGACGGGAAATGCTGAAGAACTTGAAAAGATGTTTGCTCTGGAATCAGACAGGTTCAAAAATCTGAACTATTCCGAACATGATTTTAAGGTTGAAGCAGGCGCAGTTAAAGGTGAATACACAAAAAATTATGCGAGTCCATATTCCCAGATATATGAAGCGCTCTTAAATACGGCTTTTGAAAAACATACTTATAAGCATACCACAATGGGTTTCTTTGAAGATATAGTTGATATGCCAAACCAGTTTGAGTATTCAAAAGAATTTTTTAATCGTTATTACCGTCCCGAGTATTCAACAGTGATTGTAGTTGGAGATGTAACTCCTGAAAAAGTAAATAAACTTGCGGAAAAATATTTCGGAGACTGGAAACATGGAGATTATGTAAGCGAAGTGCCTGCGGAACCTCTTCAAACCGAGACTAAAAAAGTTCATCTTCAGAACGGGAATATTCCGCCTTACCTCAGTTTAAATTTTAAAGGAACTGCTTTCAACGATGCTCAAATTGATATGCCTGCAATTGATATCTTGAACACAATACTTTTCTCGGAGAGCTCTGAGCTGTTTAAAAAGCTTGTTATAGATGAACAAAAAGCCCGTTTCATCGGGGGAGGGGCATTTGATTCGCGTGATCCAAACCTGATTTCAATCCAGGCATCTCTTTATAAGAAAGAAGATATGCAGTATATAAAGGATGAAATAATGAAAGCAGTTGAAAACGTTAAAACCAGGGGAGTTGATGAAAATCTTTTATCTGAAACCAAATCCCATCTTAAATATAGTTTTGCAATGGGGATTGATAATCCTTCCACAATTGCAAACTCTCTTTCACATTATATCGCTTTAACCGGTGACCCGGAATCAATTAACAAATTGTATGATCTTTATGATAAGATTACTGTTGATGATATTATGAAGGTTGTAAAGAAATATTATGTTTCTACCGGTTTAACAATCGCAACAATATCGCAGGATGCGGAAGGAGGGGTAAATTAATGTTTAGTAAAAGAATTTGTGCCGTTCTTAATGAAAAATTTCACTTTGCAGTAAAATCTATATTTTTGAGTTTAATTATGCTGACATTTTCTTTCTCACAGGAAGTCGTAGAGTTAAACCTTCCCAATTCAAATAAAGTAGTTATCAAATTAATGTTTACTAATGGTTCGATTAGCGACCCGGCAGGGAGGGAAGGGTTGACCCAATTAACTTCCTCTCTTATTACACAAGGAGGAACAGGTGAACTTTCTTTTTCTGATATACAGGATAAAATCTACCCTATGGCGGCAAGCTATTCTTCTTCAGTTGATAAGGAAGTGACAATCTTTACTTTTAGTGTTCACGAGGACTGGCTTGATGAATTCTATCCTATCTTACAAGGATTGATTCTTAATCCTTCTTTTGCCGAATCCGACTTCGAGAGAGTAAAAGCAAACCAGCAGAACTATGTCGACCAGGTAGTAAAAGCTTCCTCTGATGAAGAGTACAGCAAAATGACTTTGGAAGATTTGCTTTTCAGGGGAATAAACTATCAACATATGGTAAATGGAAGGTCAGGGTCAGTAAAATCCATTACGCCGGATGACGTTAAAAATCATTATAAAAATTTCTTTACTAAAAATAACCTGATGATTGGAATTGCCGGGAATTATGCGGCTGAATTTCTTGAAATGTTGAAGAAAGATATGGCAATACTTCCGGGTACGCAACCGGATATTCCAAATGCACCAAGGATTGAAATGCCAAAAGGAGTTAACGTTGAAATTATTTCCAAAGATGGCGCATTCGGATCTGCGATCTTTACAGGTTTCCCGATCGATATTACAAGATCGAATGATGAATTTGCTGCACTGATGGTTGCTAATTCATATCTCGGTGAGCACAGGAAATCTTACGGACAACTTTATCAGAAGATAAGAGAAATTCGTTCAATGAACTATGGCGATTATTCATATATAGAATGGTACGATAACGGCGGCGGCAATATGCTTCCTCCGCCGGGAGTTCCGAGGCATTCAAATTATTTTTCCTTATGGATAAGACCTGTTCAGATAGCAAAGCAATTAAAGATGCAATATGAAGAATTAAAAGATGTTAAGATCGGGCATGCTCTGTTTGCACTTAAGATGGCGATACGTGAGGTCGATAAGATTGTGAATGAAGGAATGTCGCAGGAAGATTTTGAGGCTACAAGAGATTTTCTTAAAAGCTATATGAAACTTTACATCAGTACTCCCTCTACCCAGCTCGGTTACCTGATGGATTCTCGGTTTTATGGAAGAAAAGATTACATAAATGAGATGGATAAACTTCTGTCAAAGCTTACACTTGAAGATGTGAACAATACAGTTAAAAAATATCTGCAGGTGGATAATATGAACATAGCAATTGTGACAGATGTAAGTGAAGCAGAATCGCTTGCCGAAGCTTTAAGAAATAATGAATACTCTCCTATGAGTTATTCCAATTTGGTCAAGGAGAATCTTCCCGAAGATGTTTTGACAGAAGATGAGGAAGTTGCGAACTACAAGCTCAATGTTAATTCTGTTAAGATTATAAATTCGGAAGATACGTTTAAGTAAGTTTTAAAACTGTTAAAAGTGTTTTCGATTTCTTTTTCTCTTGTTAACCCACGACTAAGTCGTGGGTTAAGCCTAACCCCGAAATGTATCAACCGTTTCTCCGAAGGAGTCCTTTGGACAACGGTTTACAGAAAAAAGCAATGCGGAACCAACAACAAGCACTTGGTTCTTTACTTTTCTATTTCAACTTTAACAGGCTTAACTTTCCATATTTTGTCTGCATATTCTTTCACAGCCCTGTCGCTTGAAAATTTTCCCATTCCCGCTACGTTATAAATAGATTTTTTTGTCCATTCATCCTGGTTAGTGTAAAGTTTGCTTACCTCATCCTGTGTTTTTATATAGGATTCATAATCCGCAAACAAACAGTAGTAATCGACGTTCATCAAGCTATCAATAATGTCTTTAAATATTCCGGGTTCATCAGGATTAAAGTAATCGTGGGCAATCATATCGATCACTCTTTTTAATTCCGGGATCCTGTTATAATATTCCCGTGGATTATATCCTTTTCGTTTTAGTTCTTCTACTTTTTCAGCAAGTAGCCCGAAAATAAAAATATTATCTTTTCCAACTTCTTCCCGTATTTCTATATTAGCTCCATCCATTGTGCCGATTGTTAATGCACCATTCAGTGCGAACTTCATATTACCTGTACCGGATGCTTCTAATCCTGCAGTTGATATCTGTTCTGAAAGATCCGAGGCAGGAATTATTTTTTCTGCCAGGGTCACCGAATAATTTTTTAAGAAAACCACTTTTAGTTTGTCACCAACATCGGGATCATTGTTAATAACATCTGCAACAGAATTAATAAGCTTTATTATAAGCTTTGCCATCCGGTATGAGGGAGCGGCTTTGCCAGCAAATATTACTGTGCGGGGAACCATAGCAATTTTGGTGTCGTCCTTAATCCTGTTGTAAAGAGTAATAACGCGCAGAATATTTAATAATTGCCGTTTGTATTCATGAAATCTTTTAATGTGAACATCAAAGAGAGATTCCATATTGATTTTAATCCGGTGTTCTTTTTCGATATGTTCAATCAGCAGTTTCTTGCTTAGCCATTTTGCAGTTCTCCAGTTTTCCAGAAAATCCTTATCATGAACAAGCTTCTCAAGCTTTTTTAACTCGCTCAACTCCGTTACCCATTTAGTGCCAATTATATCCGAGATTAGCCCTGATAGAAGTGGATTTGCCGTTAGTAGCCATCTTCTTGGGGTTATCCCGTTTGTAATGTTTTTAAACTTCTGCGGGAAAAGCTTATAGAAATGGTAGAAGATTTTTTCTTTAAGGATTTTTGTATGAAGCTCCGCAACGCCGTTGATCGAATGGCAGCCTACAATTGCAAGATTAGCCATCTTGATTTTTTTGTCGGAGCCTTCTCTTATTATCGATAACTCTCTAACTACAGAATCATCGGTTGAATAGTTAGCCTTAACGAATTCAACAAACCTTCTGTTTATCTCGTATATAATTTGTAAATGCCTCGGGAGAAGCTCCTCTAAAATTTTTTCGGACCATTCTTCAAGTGCTTCGGGAACAACAGTGTGGTTTGTATAAGCAAATGTTCCTACCGTTATGTCCCAGGCTTTTTGCCAGCTTAAATTATTTTCATCTATAAGTATTCTCATTAATTCAGGAATTGCAATAACAGGGTGAGTATCATTAAGCTGGATTGCAACCTTTTTGTGAAACTTATCAAACTCCTTATGATTTACATGATATTTCCTTATGATGTCCTGGAGTGTTGCCGACACAAAGAAATATTGCTGCTTTAATCTTAAAAATTTTCCTTCTGTAATCGAATCATTAGGATAAAGAACTTTTGAAATGTTTTCCGATTCATTTTTGCTCTGGACAGCGGCAACATAATTGCCCATGTTGAATTCTTCAAAATCGAATTCTTTAGTGGGTTTTGCTTCCCACAACCTTAAATTGTTTACTGTGTCTGTTTTATAACCAGGTACAGGAACATCATAAGCGACAGCAAGAATATCTTTTGTATCAGTCCATTTAAACTTTCCGTTTCCTTTTTCATCTGCATAAGCCGTAATTCTCCCGTTGAATTTTACAGTATAAGTTAACTCTCTTCTTAAGATTTCCCATGGATTTCCATAAGCTAGCCAGTTATCCGGTTTTTCAACCTGGTAACCGTTTTTTATTTTCTGATCGAAAATTCCAAATTCATATCTTATCCCGTAGCCAAATGCAGGATATTCAAGGGTTGCAAGTGAATCAAGATAGCAGGCAGCAAGCCTTCCTAAACCTCCGTTACCCAAACCCATGTCGTGTTCGCACTCGCGAATTTTTTCGAGACTGTAATCGCTTTCCTTGAGAATGTTGTAGCATTCATCATAAAAGCCGAGGTTTACAAGCGAGTTTCCTAATAATCTTCCCATTAAAAACTCTAAAGAAAGATAATAAACATTTTTTGTGTCTACTTCTTTATATTTCTGCTGGGTTCTTAACCAGCGCCTTACCATCCTGTCTCTTATAGACATCGAAAGAGAAAAGTATGCATCCTCTTCTGTAACAGTAAATTTATCTTTAACTAAAAAGAATTCAAGATGTTCTGCAAATTGATTTGTGAGAGAAAAGCTTCTTATATCTTCTTTGTCAGTGAAAAAGACAGAATCATTTTTTAAGCTCATTAATAATTTTCCCGAATAGTTATTTTAAGGATAAGTTAAGATAAGAAAAATAGGTGGGGAAGGGCAAGAAAATTTTTCTTGTTATTAGAACTCTATATTTTTGATGGCTTCAAAAATTCCTCCTGTTTGTGTAAGAGAGGAAGGTGCTTATGGAATAATAAGTGATGGTTTTACAAGTTATATTGCAGAACGAAGGATGCTGAAAGTCTTGCAGAAAAACTTTTATTTTTAATTGATAATCCTGATAAGAGAAAAGAAATCTCAGAACAAGCTTACAACTATGCGCTCGGACAGACCTGGGAAAATATATTCCGGCGGTTATTTAAGAGATATGGGGAAATAATACATCATCACAATTTATCTTCTATAAAAGCAGCGTAGTAAAAATCAATTTACTTCATCACCCGAATCTGTCAGTGCGGTAGCTTCAATCTCAACGATCATTTCATGGTCAATCAGGGATTTTACCTCCACCATTGATGTTGCCGGTTTAATATCTTTGAAGAACTCCCCGTGAGCTTTTCCTATCTCCTCCCATTTAGAAATATCTGTAACGTAAATTCTTGTTCTTATTACATCTTTCATTCCTGAACCAAGGGACTCAAGTGTTCTTTTAATCTTTTCAAGAATAAATTTAGTTTGCTCGTAAGCATTTCCTTTCCCGACAACCTGTCCATTATTAACAGCAGCAGTACCGGAAACCTCAATTACATTTCCAATTTTTACTGCGCGTGAGTAACCGACTACATCTTCCCAAATTGTTCCAGCCGGAATGTTTATTCTTCTCATAATTTTATAAATATTATTTTATTACCAGGTATCGCCGCCTGAAGGCGGAGGCCATTTGCCAAGCATTCTTCTTAATATAACTATCTCACCGATGTGATAGGAAATGTGTGAAGCCATCGCTTGTAAAACTTCATATCCCGATTTATATTTTTGAGCTTTCTTCCCTAATATATCGTCACTAAAACTTAGTGCTTCATCAAGACTTAAATTGAGCTTGCTGATTTCGTTTTTAAGATCATTTTCATTTAAAGGCGATGCTGGAAATGACCAACCTTCCTTTGCAGATAACGATGGAGGAGTAATATCATCTTTTATGTAGCCGATAAATCTTTCCTGCCAGAAATTTATATGCTTTATTACCTGCCAGATAGTATAAGGGAAGTTTTCAATTTCCTTTCCTGCAATTTCAACAGTTAAGTCTTCCACCGTATTACGCGGGTTAACATGTGCATTTACCCCGTTAAGCGCATTTATAAGAATTTCCTTAATCATAGCTTTACATCCTTCATTAAATCTTTCCCAACAGGTATGATTTTCTTTTTTTCTCTGGAAATTTTTCAATCGCATACCGAAGCATTGTCCTCGGCATATTTCTATAATGTAATTTCAGGAAACCTTCTTCTCTTTTCAAATCCCTGTTTCCTATCTCACGCAGCATCCATCCTGTAGCTTTATGAATAAGGTCCTCTTTGTCATTCAAAAGAAGTTTGCAAATCTTTAACGTTGTCGAATAATCTTTTTTCTTAATAAAGTTGAATGTAGACATAACAGAAATTCTTCTTTCCCAGAGATTACCTTTCGCCAGCTTAAAAAGCAGCTCTTTCTTTTTATCGAATAAATAGTCCCCGATGATCTTTTCAGCAGAAAGATCGACAAGATCCCAGTTATTAACATACTTTAAGTTTTTAAGATAGAATTTATAAATCTTTTCCTTCTCTTTTTCATCTGGTTTTTTCATTTTATCAACAAGAATAAAAAGAGCAATTAGTCTTTTCTCGTGAATTTTTGATTTTATAATTTTGGAAAGGTCGTTCAAGCTTAAATCCTTAAACTGTTTTGCAATTTTTCTGGAGACTGGGACTTTTATCCCAGCGAAAATATCTCCTTCAGCATATTCGCCTTTAGCTGTTTTAAAAAATCTTTGAAGAAAAATAGCAGCCTCCTGGTTGGAGTATTTTTTTACTATTTTTTTTAACCCGGTAAGACTCATAATATGTATCTTTAATTAAAGATGATTAAAAAAGTAATTACTCATTAATGTAAATAAATGTAACAGGGTATTCCCCCCGGAAATACTGTGACTCCTGTTAGGATATATCATCAAATCAAACTGCTTTAACTTGGTCTGGAATTCATTTATAATATGTAGCGTATTTTGAAAGTGAACATTATCATCGCCTGTTCCATGAACAATCAGGAGATGACCTTTAAGTTGATCTGCATAAGTCAGTGCATTAGCTGCTTTATACCCGGCTTCATTTTCATCCGGCAGTCCCATATATCTCTCAGTCCATATTGCATCGTAAAGCCGAAGATCGGAAACCGGGGCAACTGAAACTCCGGTTGAAAAATAATCTGCACCTCTTGTCATCATCATTAATGTAAGATAGCCGCCGCCGCTCCAACCCCAGAAACCTATTCTTTCTGAATCAACATAAGAAAGTGAGGAGAGAAACCTGGTTCCTTCAATTTGATCATGTACTGCCCATTTACTCAAATCTCTATAAGCCAGGTCTTTGAATTGTTTTCCCCTTCCATCCGTACCCCTGTTATCTACGCAAAAAATTACAAATCCATTCTGTGCCATAAACTGATGCCACAGTTGTCTCGTACCGCCCCACTTGCTAACAACTGTTTGGGAACCACCATAACCATAAACAATGACAGGATACTTTTTGTCCGGGCTAAAGTTGTTTGGTTTAATCATATAATAGTTTAGTTCAACTCCATCTGTAGTAACAAATGATGAGAATTCGGGGAAGGAGAGATTGTAATCATCAAAAATGTCTTTATTGTCTTCTAGTTTTCTTACTATTGAGCCTTCGGCGTTTCTCAGAGATGCTGTTGTTAGTGAACTTGCAGAAGAAAAATAATCTATAAAATATTTGCAACCGCGCGAAAAATCAGCAATGTGCCATCCATTATCAGGAGATAATCTTTCAAGATTTTCTCCATTAAGGGTTATCCTGTAAATATTTTGTTCGACAGGAGAATCTTTTTTTCCATAGAAATAGAGCAACCCGTTTTCTTCATCTACAGCTTCAACAGAAGTTACTTCCCAGTCTCCACTTGTTATTTGATTTAATAGTTTTCCATCGTAATCATATAAGTATGCATGATTAAAGCCGCTGCTTTCGGAGGTCCAAATAATTTCATCTTTTTCTTTTAAGAATAATATATCGTGTTCAACATCTACCCACGTGTTGTTGCTGTCGGATATTATAACTTCAGATTGTTCCGTATTTGTATTTGAAAGCAATAATTCCAAAT
>MGZZ01000038.1:0-17214 GCA_001802795.1 Ignavibacteria bacterium GWC2_36_12
TATCCATGCCGCGTTCGCCGCGCCCGGTTTGTTCTATAACGTATGGAACAAGCTGGTTATAGATTTCGGAATTCTTACTCATTTAGTTTCCTCTGGTTTTTTATTTATCAAATTTTCAGGATCTACTTTTGTAATTTCATTTTGTTCTTTCAAAAAGTCAAACAGCTTATTATCTAAAAGCCTTTCGCCGATATTTGAAGTCTTATAATAATTAATAAGCTTGTCTTCGGGCAAGCCGGTTTTTTCAGCATCTTTCTTTGCCAGCTCTTTTAGGTCATCATCGTTTACAGAAATGTTTTCCTTTTTGAAAATCGCTTTTTTAATTAAGAACCATTTTACTTCAAGCTCCGCTGTTTTCAAAAGTTTTTTCTCTACATCTTCACGGTCAAATTTTTTATACCCGGCTTTTTTCTGAGCTTCTTCTTCGTGCTTAACAAGATCATCCAGAACAGTTCTTACCATTGTCTGCGGCGGTGTAAAATCATTTTTCTCAACAATTAATTGAAGAAGTTTGTCTCTTAAAAGTTCGCCGACTTTTTGGTCGTAGTAGCTCTGTATATCTTTTTTAATTCCGTCACGAAGCTCTTGTTCGGTCGATAATTTTTCTTTTGTTACTTTCTTAATCAATTCTTCATTCAATTCCGGCATTATTATTTTCTTTACAGAATTTAATTTAGCATTATAATGAAGATTCTCGACATGCTTTTCCTCTTTGTCACCGACTTTGTGAGTGTGTTCATCTTTAAAGGAAAAGGTGAAAGAATCTCCTGCTTTTTTCCCCTTTGAGTTTTCTATTATCTCAGAATTAACTCTCTCATTGGTAAGATCGATATCAACTACTTCAGGCTTGGATTCTTGTAAAGGGTTCCCGTTTTCATCAACTCTCTGTATTTCAATATTTATTATATAATTGTTATCCTCTCCCACCGTCTCAACATCCCCGGTGGTGCTGTTAGCTTTAAGAATATGTTCAATTTCATGCTCGATTTCTTCATCTCTCACTTTAAAATCAGGCAGTTCGATTTTATTTCCTTTATAATCCTTTACAGCGAGCTCAGGGAGTATTTCATATTTTACTTTGAAGAAGAGCTCTTCGCCGGGATTAAATTTGATATCAATTAATTGCGGCTGTCCAATAGGGTTTAATTCTTTCTCTTTGGAAACTTCCCAGAACATGGCATTTGCTACTTTCTCGGAAGCTTCATACTCGAGCGCGTCTCCAAATCTTTTTTTGATCATGGAAAGAGGAACCTTTCCTTTTCTAAAACCGGGCAGCTGAATATTCTTTGTCTGTTTCAGTACTTCAGACTCAATCTCTTTTTTAATTTCATCATAAGGAAGTTTTACTTCAACTTCTTTTTCCGATTCGGTTAAATCAATTATTTTATATTCCAAATTTACCTCTGTTATGAACTACAGTATTCTGATTATTTTAATGTACTTTTGCTATGTGCGAGAACGGGGACTCGAACCCCGACACCTCTCGGTACTAGGTCCTAAGCCTAGCGCGTCTGCCAATTCCGCCATTCTCGCAAAGATTTATAAATAAAGAACTTAAACAAAAAATTTATGGTGTTTTTTTGAAATTCGAACAATAAATATAAGCGATTTTGAAGTGAACTCAAAAGTAAGTTTATTACACATTAATAGGTGCATCGAACTCAACCCAACCCTTCCCTGCCTTTGCCGGCAGGCAGGTCTTGGAAAGAGAAGGGCTTGTAGAAAGTTATGACTCACAATTTGAATTTCTGTCATGATAAATTATTTAGTGATATGTTGATAACAAGTCTCTCTCTTTTTGAGGCTGTGTGAAAATTATAATTGCCCCGACTTTTAAGTCGGGGAATGAAAATAAACTAAACCTGTTTGGCTTTAGCCACATCTATAAATGCAAATAATGAGGCTAAAGCCTTTATGTATCTTAGACTATAATCCCTGAGCTAAAGCTCAGGGCAATAAAAATGCAATTTTCACACAACCTGTTTTTAAGAGAGACCTGCCTTGCCGTCAGGCAGGGATTAGAGTGAGTTTTTATTATTTTGCAGTTACAATCTCAAGGATTTTATATTTTCTATGCTTAACTTTAACTCTTAAAAATTAAACCTTATACGGATGAATTTCATATACACTACAGTTTCCAAGGTAGGGCTAATCCGCTCGCAAAACGAAGACTCGATCGGGGTTTTTAAAACAAATGATGGAATTCTTGCCATAGTTTGTGATGGTCTCGGCGGAAGCAATGCCGGTGAAGTAGCTTCGCAATTAAGTGTAGATGTGATTTATAAAAAATTCAATGAGTCTGCCCAGCCGGATTATATTGAAAGAATCAAATTTTCTTTCCTTGAAGCTAACAAAGCAGTTTATGAAAAATCGGTTTCAAGTCCCGCAATGGACGGTATGTCAACAACGGCTGAAGTTCTTTTTATTAAGGATGATAAAGCTTACTGGGGGCATATTGGCGATTCCAGGATATATATGTTTAGAAATAATAAGTTAGAGCAGCTAACTAAAGATCATTCGCTTGTTCAGAAGCTTATTGATGACGGGGTTCTGTCAAATGAAGAAGCTTTTTTACATCCCAACAGGAATATTATTACAAGAGCATTGGGAGATGACGGTTTAATTGAAGTTGATTTGGATAAACTGGATATTAATTCCGGTACGGAAAGTTTTTTCTTTGTCTGTACCGATGGTGTAACCTGTACAATCGAGAATAGTGAGTTGGAGGAAATTTTTAAGTTGTCGGATATTCATATTATCTCAAGAAGAATTTCGAGCATCGTTGAGGAAAGAGGAGCACCGGATAATTATTCTTACGTTATAATAAGTAACGTATCCTGATTGTTAAGTGTGATCTTATGTAACAGGAGCTTTTATCTTTGGATAAATTCATAATAAGAGGGGGTAAGAAACTTTCAGGCGAACTTCAGATAAGCGGGGCAAAAAATGCTACACTTGCACTTATGCCGGCTACTTTACTTACTTCAGGAGTCTCAACTCTTACCAATACGCCGCAGCTAAACGATGTTTATACAATGATGAAGCTGCTTAACGAGCTTGGTGTGGAAACAAAATTTGTTCGTGAGAACTCATTTGGAGAAAAGGATGTTCTGCAGTTAAACACGAAGAATATTACAAGCCAGGTTGCACCTTATGAGTATGTTAAAAAAATGCGAGCCTCGGTTTATGTATTGGGACCTCTTCTTGCGCGCTTTGGTTATGCAAAAGTTTCACTTCCGGGAGGATGTGCATGGGGACCGAGACCGATAAATCTTCACCTTGAAGCACTGAAAAAAATGGGAGCCGATATTGATCTTGCAGAAGGTTATATAATTGCAAAGAGTAAAAAATTAAACGGGACAAAAATTAATTTCGATGTTTCCTCCGTAGGTGCAACAGGAAATACACTTATGGCTGCAAGTCTTGCTAAAGGAACTACAGTAATTAATAATGCAGCAATGGAACCGGAAATTACAAATCTTGCAGAGTTTCTTGTAAAAATGGGTTCAAGGATAGACGGGATTGGTACCTCTACTTTAACTATAGAAGGAGTTGATGAGTTAAAACCGGCAGATATCTATACAATTGCAGATAGAATTGAAGCCGGTACCGTTCTTATTGCAGGTGCATTAACAGGCGGTGAAGTTACAATAAAAGGAATTCCGGATATTTATATCAATGCTGTGCTTACTAAACTTGAAGATTCCGGGTGTAAAATAAATATTAATGGCGATGCTGTTAAAGTTAAGGCGGCAAGTAAACAAATAACACCCACCAGTGTTACAACTTCTATCTACCCGGGCTTTCCAACAGACATGCAGGCACAATGGACAGCATATATGGCTATTGCCAACGGAGTTTCTACTGTAACAGATACAATTTATCTCGATCGTTTTAAGCACGTCCCTGAATTAGTTCGTCTCGGTGCAAACATAGCTGTAAATGATAATAGTGCTGTCATAAAAGGTGTTTCTAAACTCAAAGGTGCCAAAGTTATGTCAACAGATTTAAGAGCGAGCGCAAGTCTAGTTTTAGCCGGGCTTGCTGCCGAAGGTGTGACGGAAGTTTTAAGAGTTTATCATCTTGACAGGGGATACCAGAAGATTGAAGAAAAACTTAAAGCTTTAGGCGCGGACATTGAAAGAGTCGCAGGAGCTGAATATTAATTGTGTCATCAATTAAGAAAATATTTCACTGGAAAAACCATTTAGCTATTTATTTAATCATTCTACTGCTGTTCAATCTTCTTTTTCTTAATCTTCCCCTGGTTAATGTTTTTGGTTATGAATTTTCGGTTTTAAATTCGGTCCTTCTAATTGTAATAAGTGGTCTGTTTATTATATTATGTTGTATAAAGAAAAATGAGGGCGAATTTAATAATCTCAGTAAAGATTTATTTCTTCCCGCAGTTCTTTTTCTTGCCATTCCTTTTTTTGTTTCTGTAATTAATTCTTTTTTTACCGGCTTCTGCTCTTTCTCGGATGGATTTCTTTTTTATTTAGTAATTACATTGCCCTCGGTTGTAATAGGATATGCAGTCGGAACTACATCCTTCTTTCTTTTTAAGAGATTCAGAAGAATAGTTTTCTTCTTTATTCTTGCTTTAATTCTTTTAATAACTTTAGCCGAGTTTTATTTTAATCCACAGGTTTATTTTTACAATCCTGTGCTTGGATATTTACCCGGGACAATTTACGATGAAGCTTTAACTGTTGATTTAAAATTAATTATCTATAGGTTCCTGAATCTTCTCTTTTTCGGCGGTCTTTTATGCGGCATGATATTTCATTATTCAGGAAAGATAAAATTAGTTAAAGCATATCTTGTTTCTTATCTTATTCTTCTGCCGGTAGTATTTCTGTTTTTATCTCCTTCTCTTGGTTATTCAACAACTTTCGGAACCCTGGAATCTGAGCTTAGCAATAAAGTTTCAACCGATCATTTTGAGATTTATTTTGCAGATGGAATAAACGAGGATTTTGTAAAACTTATTACGCTTCACCACGAGTACTATTATAAAGAACTTGCAGACTATCTTAAAACTACCCCGCAGGAAAAAATCAGATCGTTTATTTTCAAAGACAGGTTTGAGAAAAAAGAATTATTTGGCTCTGCAAATGCAGATGTTGCCAAGACATGGTTGTATTGTATATTCACAACTTATGATAACTATAACGCATCTCTGAAGCATGAAATTGCTCATTGTTTTAGTTCAGAGTTCGGTGCCGGTCCTCTTAAAGTTGCCGATATGATTAATCCTTTTCTCATTGAAGGAATAGCAACAGCCTCGAGTCCTTTTTTTGATGAGAATGATATTGATCACCTTGCTTCTGTTGCTTACAAAGGCGGTTATAAAGTCAGTCTTGAAAAGATGTATAAATTTTCCAGCTTTTTTACACAGTCATCTACCGTCTCATATATTTATGCAGGTTCATTTACAAAATATCTCATTGAAAATTACGGTGTTGAAAAATTCAAGAGGCTATATACGAATCTTGACTTTCCCAAAATTTATAACAAATCTCTTAAAGAGATTGAGAAAAGATACGACTCGTACCTTGAAGGGCTAAATACAGATGATACAAAAGACAGGGCAAATTATTACTTTGGTAGGAAATCGATTTTTTATAAAGTCTGTCCGAGGTTTATTGCCGACAGGCTTGGAAAAGCCTGGGGATATTTTCAGAATGAAGATTATGAAAAAGCAGCCGGGTTATTCAATTCAATTTTAGAGAAAGGAGAAAATTATTCTGCGGTAATTGGTCTTACAGAAAGTTTGGTTAAATTGAACAGAAGAGATTCTGCAGAGGTGCTGTTAAAAACTTATTTGGATAAATTTGAAAATACCGGCTATTTCTATAATCTTGAATTCAGGCTTGCAGATTTATGTGCAGAATCAGGCAACGTTAATTATTCTGATTCGCTTTATAAAAAAATAATTCTGCAAAATCCGAACCCGACATTATATTACCTTTGCGGATTAAGAACAGCTTTGACTGAAAGAGATAGTCTTTTAATGAATTATATTTCGGCAGAAGATAGTGAGAAGTATTTTATTTTGAAAAGGCTGAATAAAAATAAATATTATTATTCTTCATTTCCTGTAATAGTTGATCTATCCAGAAGCTTTAATGAAGAGTACGGCATATTTATTAAACAGTTTGATAAAACTTTCGTAGTAAATGATATTTTATCTACCTATGGAGTTTATTACCTTTCGCAGTATATGCTCGAGAAACTCGATTTTAAAAGGGCGCGCAGAATGGCTGCATTAGCTTTGCGTTATAATCCGGATAATAATTTAAATTTGCTTTTTAAAGATAACTTTAAGAAAATAAACTGGTTCTACCAGAACCCGGATTCGGTTCTCAACAGGATTTCAAATATTAAAGAATAATTTTTATGCCAGAACATACAACAAGCAACTACAACAAAATAATTGCATATCTACTCGGCTTTATTTCTTTTGTTTTGTTCGTATATATTCTTAAAGCTTTGAGTGAAATATTTATCCCTGTAACCATTGCAATTTTCCTTACTTACCTGTTTCATCCTTTGATGATATACCTGACTAAGTTTAAAATTCCCAAGTGGCTTTCGCTTGTTTTAATAGTTATTGTTGTTTCCGGTTTGTATTATTTATTAGGAATAATACTCGTAGCCTCGTTCAGTTCTTTTCCTGAAAAGCTTCAATCGTATTCGGAAAATCTTTCGGCATTTCTTCAATCTGTTTTAAGTCCGTTTAATATTACCATAAAGGAGTTTTCGGAATTTCTGAATATAAAAGTAAAAGAGCTCGATATAGGCTCGCTCTTTCAGAAACTTTTTGAAGCCGGTGTAATTCAAAACATATTTAATTCATTTTCAGATATGCTGGGCGATATTTTTATTGCCATTATTTTCTGGATATTTATGATAATGGGGAAAGACCGTTTTGAAGAAAGATTAAAAAATGCTTTCGATGAACGAAGAGAATTTGTCGAAAAAAATATTAATACTATTGATGAGCATTTACAATCGTATATAATTATAAAAACCATTCTCAGCCTTGCTACAAGTATAATTGCAACTATTATCCTTTGGATTTACGGAGTCGATTTTGCGATAGTCTGGGGACTTCTTACGTTTATATTGAATTACATTCCTAATATTGGTTCCCTGATTGCAACGATATGCCCGATTATAGTTGCATTGTTTGAGTACGGGCTTGGTCTCACAACAATTTCGATGTCTCTTCTTTTATTAGTTAACCAGAATATAATCGGTAATATTATTGAGCCGCATTATCTCGGACGGCATATGGACCTGAGCCCGGTATTTGTTCTTTTCTCGCTTATTTTCTGGGGATGGATTTGGGGAATAGTCGGGATGTTTCTTGCCGTTCCTATCGCTGCTGCAATGAAGATTCTTTTCAGTAACATAGAACCTTTGAAACCGATTGCGATTTTAATGGGGAGAAAAACTGAAAGTAGTGATGAAGTTGGCAAACCCGCAAAGTTGATTAAAATTCCGAAAGATTAATGACAATTCAAAAAAAAGAAATAATAATAAAAAAATTAAAAGATCTTCCTTTTATTTCTACTGCTTCTTCTGTTGCAGAAAAGATGGGTGTGGGATTATTTGTCGTTGGCGGGTATGTGAGAGATATGCTATTAAACAAGGAAAAGAATGAAATCGATTTTCTTGTTGTAGGAAATGGACCCAGGTTTGCAGAAAAGTTCGCATTTTCCCTGGGGATAAAAAATGTTTCTATTTTCAAAAACTTTGGGACAGCACAATTTAATTATGAAAACTATGATCTCGAGTTTGTTGGTGCAAGAAAAGAATCTTATTCAAAGAAGAGCCGCAATCCCGTGGTAACTGCCGGAACATTTGAAGATGATATAAGCAGAAGGGATTTTACAATAAATACACTTGCCGTTTCATTAATGCAGGAAAACTTTGGCGAGTTGATTGATCAGTATAATGGTATCGAAGATCTGAAAAAAAAACTGATTAAAACTCCCCTCGACCCGGAAACAACTTTTGATGACGATCCTTTGCGGATGATAAGAGCCTTCAGGTTTGCATCACAGTTGCAGTTTAAAGTATCGCCGGAAATTATTGAAGTATCTAAAAAGCTGAAAGAGAGATTAAAAATTGTTTCCCAGGAAAGAATTTCCGATGAGTTTCTAAAGATACTAAGCTCAACTCAACCTTCTGTCGGACTTAAGCTTCTGTATGAATCTGAAATACTTGATGTTATTTTTCCTGAGATTGCTAATCTTGCCGGTGTTGACCAGAGGAAAGATTACCATCATAAAGATGTCTTCCTTCACACTTTGCAGGTTGTGGATAATATTTCTCCTGTAACCGGGGATGTCTGGCTAAGATTCGTTGCCCTTGTACATGATATAGCCAAGCCACAAACAAAAAAATTCGTTGATGGAATCGGCTGGACTTTTCATGGACATGAGGAAATTGGGGCAAGAATGATGAAATCGATTTTTAAAAGAATGAAGCTTCCGCTGAATAAGCAGAGTTATGTCGAAAAGTTAGTCAGGCTTCACTTAAGACCGATGGCTTTAGCAAGAGAGGAAGTAACAGATTCTGCTATCAGGAGATTTATAGTTGATGCAGGAGAAGATCTTGAAGACTTAATTACTCTTTGCCGTGCAGATATAACAAGCAAAGATCCCAATAAAGTTTCCGAATATCTCGCCAATTATGAAAGAGTTATGAAAAAAGTTTGGGAGGTTGAGGAAAAGGACAAGCTGCGGGCATTTCAGTCGCCGGTTAGAGGAGATGAGATCATGAAGATTTGTGGATTAAAACCTTCAAAAAAAGTTGGCATAATTAAAAAAGCAATCGAGGATGCAATACTTGAAGGAAAGATAGGAAATAACTACGATGAGGCTTACGAGTATTTGATGAAAATTAAAGATGAATTTTAAAGGATTAATAAAATGGCAAAGAAAATAAGTTCACCATCAATTATAACTGCGGCAGGGAACAAACCCAAAAAGATAGAAGAATTTATCGGGCGTATTAATTCCAATACGGATTCAGTTAGCATT
Source organism: Ignavibacteria bacterium GWC2_36_12 (assembly GCA_001802795.1). Taxonomy (GTDB): domain Bacteria; phylum Bacteroidota; class Ignavibacteria; order Ignavibacteriales; family Ignavibacteriaceae; genus RBG-16-34-14. The sequence goes on from MGZZ01000038.1 coordinate 9,057, forward strand.
GCAAGAATGAAAAGTCCAGCGGGCTGGATAGAACCGGGACAAAGACCTGAGTTTGACGAATATACTCTGGTTCTTAAAGGAACGTTAAAAGTTAAAACAGAACAGGATGAGATTTACATTCATCCCGATGAAGCTGTTATTGTTAATAAAGGAGAGTGGGTGCAATACAGCACTCCGGAAGAAAGCGCAGAATATATAGCTGTTTGTTTACCTGCTTTTGCGCCGGATATTGTTCACAGGGATGAATAAAAAATTAATTATAGTCTTTCTAAAAAATTGTGAATTGATGAAATTTTTAAGTTTTCCTCGGATAATACCACCGCATATATAAATATCCAGCCGTCTGTAAATAAAATAGGTATTGATTTTAACTTATTTTTATTTTTGTGCTGAAACTTTCTTATTCTACTTTGTTTTAAGTAACTTTTTTATGTTTTATTGTGTCTACTACATTTGAAAATTAAACTTTACAGGAGCAGTAATGCGAATAATGATTAAAGCCCTTTTCCTGATTCTGATAACAGCAGCGGCTTACCCTCAAAAAACTTTAACTCTTGATGAAGCCACAAACATAGCGCTTCAAAAAAATTCAACCTTACAAAAAAGCACTAATACACTAAAGACTTATGAATCCGGTTTACTTGCTTCATACGGAAATCTTCTCCCTTCGCTCGGTGCGAGAGGAACCTGGGATTGGAGCAGAACTGAAGGTGGTACCACCTTAATACAAGGTATACCTATAGAAACACCTTCAAGAGATACGCGCAGTTATAATTTTGGAGCCGGAACAGATTGGACAATATTCGACGGGCTTGCAAATTATGCCGGTGTTTCACAAAGCAAGAATGATCTTGATGCCGCGAGATTTTCTCTCGAAAGGCTGAAGCAGGATATCGTATTTCAGACGATTTCCCTTTACTACAACATAATAAATACAAAAGAGCTTTTAACAGTTAAAGAAGACGATGTTCGCCAGGCTCAGAAAAACCTTGAAACAATTACAGAACGAAATAAGCTTGGAGCAGTAACTTTAGCTGATGTTTATGCTCAGCAGGTAACGCTCGGTAATGCAGAACTTGAAGAAATAAGAACGAGAAATAATCTTGAAACTTCCAAAGCCGATCTGTTATATTATTTGGGTCTGGATGTTCTTGAGGAATACGATTTCCCGGAAGGATTTTCAACTAATGAACAAAACATTCTTGAAAAAAGTGTTACGCAGGAAGAAGTTTCAGTTCTTTTTTCTGATGCAATAAATAACAGGTTTGATTATAAAAGTGCTCTTTTACAGCTCGAAAGCGCTAACGACGGAATCACGATTGCACGTGGAGGACATTTCCCGGTTTTAACAAACTCATTAGGTTTCGGAACTACTGCGGATAAAATTGGTAACCTGTTTGAATTTAAATCCTATTCTGCAGGTTTAACTCTCAGCATTCCTATTTTTCTTGGATGGTCGGTAGATAATAGCGTTGAGATTGCAACTGTTAATGCTTTGAACAAAGAAGTTGAATTAAATGATCTTGAAAGAGATATTAAAAGAAGTATTCAAAAGACGCATCTTGATTTTCAGGCTGCCGAGAAATCTCTTAATGTGGCTGAAAAGAATGTTGAAGCTGCCCAGGAGAATTTGAGAATAGAAGAAGAAAAATATTCACTCGGTTCCAGCAAGCTGCTTGATGTTTTGACTGCGACAACAAGCTATACAAATGCGCGGGTTAGTGTCATTAATGCACAGTTCGCTTATATAGTTTTAAGCGAGCAGTTAAAATACTACATAGGCGTTATAGATTATAAAAAATATGAATAAAATTTTAAACACAGGAGATAATTAAATGGCTAACGGGAAAAAGAAAAAATCGAAAAAGAAAATTTTTATATTCGGCGGAATTGGAGTTTTACTTCTTGCTCTCGTCCTGATAGCTATTCTTGGGGGAAGTAAAGAGGAAATAGTAGCTGTTCAGACAGAGAAAGTTCAAAAAAGAGATATAACTCAAACTGTAGCTGCCACGGGTAAAATAAATCCGGAATTCAAAGTACCAATCACTTCAGAAGTAACAGGCGAGATTGTCAGTTTGCCTGTTGAAGAAGGAGATAAGGTTAAAAAGGGACAGCTTCTTATAAAAATAAAAGGTGATGCTTATGTAGCTCAGAAGGAAAGAGCCGAAGCAAGCCTGCAGTCTGCAAACGCTAATCTTACAATGCGCAAAGCTGAACTGGATAAGATAACTCAGGATTATAACAGGATGAAGGAATTACATAATAAAAACCTGGCAAGCGACTCTGAACTTGAAACGGCTAATAGCAACTATTTAACGACAAAAGCTCTTTACCAGTCAGCTGAGGCAAATGTCCTTCAAAGCGAGGCTTCACTGAAAGAAATTATTGACCAACTGAATAAGACTACTATTTATTCACCTATCGACGGAGTTGTTACCCAGTTAAATGTCGAATTAGGCGAGAGAGTTCTCGGCAGCGGTTATAGTATGGGAACAGATATTATGACGGTTTCTGATCTGCGCAATATTGAGGCTACAGTTGAAGTAGATGAAAATGATGTCGTATTAATTTCTGTTGGCGATACAGCGAAAATAAAGGTCGATGCTTTTGGCGACCGTGTGTTTAAGGGTGCTGTTACCCAGATAGGAAATAGTGCTGTTACCACAGGTTTAGGCACGCAGGAACAGGTCGTTAACTTTGAAGTTAGAATTAAATTGCTTGAGCCTGATGACGCATTAAGACCGGGAATGTCTTGTAATGCCGATGTTGAAACTGAAACGGTACATCAAGTAATCAGCGTTCCTATTCAGAGTGTAACTGCAAGATCCGATTTTAATATGGAACAAAAAAAGGATGAAGAAGAAACAGAAACAGTTTCGGCAAATAATAATAAGACCAACAAAAAAATTCAGGAGATTGTGTTTATAATTGAAAAAAGCAAGGCTAAGAAACTAAACGTTGAAACAGGTATAAGCGATGATAATTACATTCAAATAAAATCGGGGCTATCAGGTAAGGAAGATGTTGTTTCCGGAAGTTACAGGGCAATATCAAGAGAATTGAATGACGACGTAACCGTAAGAGTAGAGAATAAAGGAAAAAATGCACCCGGGAATAGTGAGAACAATTAATCAAAATGGATTGAACAAATGAACATAATCAACATCGAACATATAGCAAAAGTTTACCAGGTTGGCTCCGAAGAGGTTTTTGCTCTCAGGGACGTATCACTTAGAATTGATAAGAATGAGTACGTTGCAATAATGGGTCCTTCCGGTTCCGGTAAATCAACACTTATGAATATTCTCGGTTGCCTTGATACCCCGACATCGGGCAAATATGATTTTAATAATGTAAGTGTCAGTGATATGAACGACAACCAGCTTGCAGCTATAAGAAATAAAGAAATCGGTTTTGTTTTTCAAACTTTTAATCTTCTTGCACGTTCCGATGCTTTGCATAACGTTGAACTTCCTCTTATTTATGCTGGTATTTCGTATTCCGAAAGAAGAGAAAGAGCCGAGCAAACACTGGTAGAAGTTGGTCTTAAAGATCGTATGCATCATAAACCTAACGAACTTTCGGGTGGACAAAGACAGAGAGTGGCTGTTGCACGTGCACTTGTTACAAAGCCGTCAATTATTCTTGCCGATGAACCTACGGGTAACCTCGATTCAAAAACAGGTGAGGAAATTATGGGCTTATTTACTGAAATTCATGATAAAGGGAATACAATTATTCTTGTTACCCATGAAGAGTACATTGCCGAACATGCAGCAAGAATTATTAGGTTGAGAGACGGTTTAATTGAAAAGGATGAGAAAGTTTTAAGCAGGCAATTTCCAAAGGTAAAAGCAGCGGGCATATAAAATAAATAAAGAGGTATAAAGATGAGAACCCTACTATTCGAAATAAAAGAAAGTATGCTCATTGCTTTACGGGCAATAAGAGCTAATAAAGTCAGGTCCTCTTTAACAATGCTCGGTATAATAATCGGCATTACAGCTGTTGTTGTAATGAGCACTGCTATCAAAGGTATAGACAATTCCTTTCAGAGTGGTATAAGTGCCCTGGGTACTGATGTTCTTTATATTGATAAATGGCAATGGTTTACAAATGAAGACTGGTGGAAAATCCGGGCACGCAGAAATATTACTATGGAAGATTTCGAAGAATTTAGAGAGCTTGCCAAATTACCGGCTGCAGTTGCACCTGTTATAAGCAGCCGCCAGATTGTAAAGTATGGTGACAGAAGAGTTGAAAGTGTGTGGCTAAACGGCTCTAACTCCGACTATGTAAAAACAACAAATTTTACTTTCAGCCTGGGCAGGTTTTATTCTGAAATTGAAAGCAAAAGTTCGCGCCAGGTTGCTGTGATAGGCAGTGAAATTTCCAAAAGCCTTTTCCCCCTTGGAGATGCATTAGATAAAACTATTAAAATTGGCGGGGTTAATTATCTGGTAGTTGGTGTTCTTGCCGAGCAGGGCAGCTTCATCCTTGGACCCTGGAATCCTGATAACCAGGTATTTATACCAATTGGTACCGTGTTTAAAAATTTCTTAGGTCAATCCTGGAATACGATTACGGTAAATGTCCGGGCACAAAATCCTTCACTTCTTGAAGAAACAAAAATTGAAGCTGAAGGTGTAATGAGAAAAATAAGGGGTCTTACAATCAGTGAAGAAAATGATTTTTCTATTAATCAACAGGAAGGTCTTGTTGATAATTATAACTCTGTTGTAGGTGTTATACAAATTGCGGGTTTATTCATAACAGGTTTATCCCTCTTTGTCGGCGCCATAGGTATTATGAATATTATGTTTGTATCCGTTAAGGAAAGGACAAAAGAAATCGGGATAAGAAAAGCTATCGGCGCAAAGAGAAGAACAATACTTGGTCAGTTTCTGCTGGAGTCTTCTACAATTTGTTTAATGGGCGGTTTGGTCGGTCTTCTTCTGGCTATTCTTGCCAGTATGATGATAAACCAGTTCATTCCTACTTCCGTTCAATATTCTGCTGTGGTTATTGCGATTCTCGTATCACTTATTACGGGGATTGTTGCCGGTCTGGCTCCTGCATATACTGCGGCAAAGATGGATCCTGTAGAAGCATTGAGGTATGAATAGAAATAAAAGATTACAAAATTGCAAGATTACAAGATTACAAAATTTGTATGTAATTAAATATTAAATGACTAACTAAAGTAAATGAACATAACAGAAATTATATCTCTTGCCTTTCAGTCACTTAAAGGAAACAGATTAAGAGCTGCTCTCACTATGCTTGGTGTTGTTGTGGGAATTTTTTCCATAATAGTTATTATGACGATAATAACTATGCTTCAAAGTAGCATAGATAGTGGTCTGTCATTGTTAAATAAAAATACTTTCCAGATAGAGAAAATTGATCGTTTAAATAGTCGTGGACCAGGTTCGGACAGGAGCTGGAGAAACAGAAAAGATATAACAATTGAAGAAACTAATAGATTGAAAGAACTTCTTAAGCAGGCTAAGTATGTGGGTGCCGAGCAATGGCAGTTCGGAAAGCTCGTTAAATATGCTAACAAAGAAACGAATCCTAATATTAACATTGCCGGCGTTACTACCGATGCAATGCGAACTAATAATTGGAATGTTGACTATGGAAGAGACTTGAGAGAGAATGATATTAATTATTCAACTAACGTTTGCTTATTAGGTAAAGATATTGTTGAAAAAATATTTCCTGGTATGGATCCTATAGGAAAAGAAGTCAGAATTGATAGCAGACCTATGCTCGTGATAGGAGTGCTTGAGCGTCAGAATCAGTTATTTGGTCAAAGCAGAGACAACTATGCCGTTATTCCAATAACCACTTTTCAATCGATGTATGGAAGATATAATTCAAGTGTTAATATCACTGTTACATCACCAAGTAAAGAAAGTTATAGTAACTTAATTGAAGCAGCCATTGGTTATATGAGAACAATCAGGAAAGTAGAAGCCGGTGAGGAGAATGATTTTTCAGTTTTCAGCAATGAAACATTAATTGGACAGGTTACTGATATAACTTCCGGTGTGAGAGTCGGGGCAATGGTAGTTTCATTAATTGCTTTAATTGCTGCCGGTATCGGGATTATGAATATTATGCTTGTTTCTGTAACAGAACGAACCAGGGAGATTGGTATCAGAAAAGCTATTGGAGCAAGCAAATCGAGCATCCTGATTCAGTTTGTTATAGAAGCCATTGTTCTATGTTTGTTAGGAGGTTTTATTGGAATTATTTTTGGAGTAGGGATTGGAAATTTTGCCGGCGGATTTCTTAATGCCCAGGCTGCTGTCCCAATAGACTGGGTGCTTATAGGATTAAGTTTATGTATATTTGTCGGAGTTATTTTCGGGACATATCCTGCTTATAAAGCAGCTAATCTCGATCCAATTGAAGCTTTAAGATACGAATAATGAATATTAAAGAAATTGTTGTCGTTTCCTTTCTTTCTGTAAAAAGCAATAAGCTTAGAACACTTCTTACTATCCTCGGTATTGTCGTAGGAATTTTTTCAATAATTGTTATTATGACTATAATAACGATGCTGCAAAACAGTATCGAGAGCGGGCTTGCTATGCTTAATAAAAATACTTTCCAGATTCAGAAATTTCCTGCGATGCAAGCCGGCGGTCCTGGTTCTAGGGACAAATACAGGAACCGGAAAGATCTGACTATGGATGAATTTAACCGTCTTAATGAAATACTAAATGCAATGTATATTGGTGCAGAGCAGTGGGAGTTTGGAAAAGTAATAAAGTTCGGTAATAAAGAAACAAATCCTAATATTTCAGTTTCAGGTGTTACGACAGGTGCAATGCGTACTAATGATTGGAATGTCGAATCCGGACGAGACCTTCGCTTTACTGATATCCAATACTCAAACGATGTTTGCATTTTGGGACCTGACGTTGCAGATAAGTTGTTTCCCGGCGTTTACCCGGTTGGTCAGATTGTTAGAGTTGATGGAAGACCATTGAATGTTATTGCAGTTCTTGAAAGTCAGCCAGCAATGTTTGGTGACAGCAGGGATAATTTTGTTGTTATGCCGATAACTACTTTTCAATCAATATATGGACGGAGAAGCAAAAGTATAAACATAACAGTAATGTCATATTCAAAAGAAGATTATGATAATACGATAGAATCTGCTATTGGTTATATGAGGACAATCAGGAAAGTTAAACCCGGCGAAGAAAATGATTTTGAGATATTCAGCAATGAATCGCTCATTGGGCAGGTTAATGATATTACCGGCGGTATAAAAATAGGTGCAATGGTCGTATCGATAATTGCTTTGCTTGCTGCAGGAGTAGGCATAATGAATATAATGCTTGTATCTGTTACAGAAAGAACAAGGGAAATCGGGATAAGAAAAGCTGTTGGTGCCAGGAAACTAAACATACTTACACAATTTCTTTTTGAAGCTATATTTCTTTGCGTCCTGGGCGGATTCATAGGTATTGCACTTGGGGTTGGAATTGGAAATTTAGCCGGCAGTTTTTTGAATGCTCAAACGGCAATACCTTATGACTGGGTTGTTATAGGTTTGTTGCTTTGTGTTACAGTTGGGGTAATATTCGGCACTTACCCCGCATATAAAGCTGCCAATCTCGATCCTATAGAAGCTTTAAGATATGAATGAAAACAGTTAACAATATTTAAAAATTAAATTAAGGATTAACTTTCTCAGGGGAGAAAATGAAAATACTTCAACTGATTATTCTGGCGCTGCAATCTTTAAAAACCAATCGTCTGAGAACTCTTCTTACAATATTAGGTGTTGTAGTCGGAATCTTTTCTATAATCGTTATTATGACAATCATTTCTATGCTTCAGTCAACTATTGAAGACGGCTTTCAGTTCTTAAGTAAAAATACTTTTGAAATCCGGAAATGGCCGGCAATTCACACAGGCGGGCATGATTCATGGGAAAAATACCGCAACAGGAAGGATATAACCCTCGATGATTACTACAGGTTTGAAGAGATGATGAAAGAGGCAAAAATTATCGGCGGTATGCAGGGAAGCGGCGGAAAAATTGTAAAATTCGGTCACGAAGAAACCAATCCGAATATTTATTGTGTCGGTGTTACTCAAGGAGTTTATAGTACTCTTAATCTTGAAATCGAGG
>MGZZ01000038.1:17233-47564 GCA_001802795.1 Ignavibacteria bacterium GWC2_36_12
GGTTATTTCATTGTCGAAAAACTTTTTTATAATGTTGATCCGATCGGTAAAACAGTAAGAATGGATGGAAAGCCATTAAGGGTAATCGGCACTATAAAAAAACGTCCTGAAATATTCGGGCAATCGCAGGATAATTACATAGTTATTCCCATTACGACCTTTCAATCATTTTACGGCAGAAGAACTTCGAGCGTTGATATTACTGTTATGACTCATAGCAAGGAAGATTATTTTGAAATGATTGAATCGGCAACAGGGCATATGAGAAAAATCAGGAAGATAAAACCCGGCGAAGAAAATGACTTTGATATTTTCAGCAATGAATCTGTTATGGGGCAGGTTAACGATATTACGGGTGGAATAAAAATCGGTGCAATGGTTGTTTCAATAATTGCATTGCTTGCTGCAGGGGTAGGCATAATGAACATAATGCTTGTTTCTGTTACTGAAAGAACAAGGGAAATAGGAATTAGAAAAGCAGTCGGTGCAAGAAAAACTACAATATTGTTACAGTTTCTTATTGAAGCAATAATTCTGTGTACGCTGGGTGGTTTTATAGGAATAATTTTAGGCGTAACTATTGGAAATTTTGCCGGCAGCTTTCTCAGTGCTCAATCGGCAATACCTTACGATTGGGTTGCTATAGGTCTCTTACTTTGTGTTACTGTTGGTGTGATATTCGGTACTTACCCCGCATATAAAGCTGCTAATCTCGACCCTATTGAAGCTTTAAGATATGAATAGAATTAAGATGCGATATTAAGTTCTTTCTTTTCGTTTAATTCATTCAAAACATCTCCTGCTCTTACTCTATCCTCTCTCATTTTAAAAAGAACATATAAATCCTGAAGCCTTCTTCTATAAGTGGTATTCTGCATATATTCTTGTTTATCATAATAGTTTACAAAAAGATGTGTTATTTCATCCAGCGTAACTTCGTAATCAAAAATCGTTATGTCCATGTTTTTTTCCATCTTTATTTTTACTTGGTTTAACTTAAGAATTTAAAACCTTCATAATAAGAGTAAATATTAGTAAAATTTTGTAGAAAAACGGCTACACTTTTATAAGCCACGTTTTTATATGGACTTGATAAAAGAACAAAGTAAATTTAGATTTGAATTACACAAAAATTCTGCACCTTTTGAACTTAAAACCTTTTATTTCGCTTCTCGTTTTGATTCTGTTTTTCCTGCCGAAACAGGTTATAGCCCAATCTGAATATCTTACTTATATAGTAAAAGACACTATGCCTGTAAATTTTGATAATATTTACAGCATATCCCAGGCTACTATAATCCCTTTTACTGAGACTATAGTTATTGGCAATTCAGTATTAACTAAAAACGATTACAGATTTTCGTACAATGCCGGAACCTTTTTTCTCTCTGATTCACTTCCATATTCAATTTTTGATACTTTGACTGTAACCTACCAGGCATTAAATATTGGTTTATTAAAAGAGTATAAAAAAAGAGAGCTTGTCGTTAAGTATGATGTTGTTACCGGCGATACGATCAGAGTTGTTTCAAGCGAAGCCGGAGGATTTTCACCCGAATCTATCTTTGGTCCCGGCATAGAAAAAAGCGGAACAATAGTACGGGGCTTTACTGTAGGTTCAACTAAAGACTTTACACTTAACAGCGGCTTGAGGCTCCAGCTTTCAGGAAGACTTTCAGAAGATATTGAAATTGTTGCTGCACTGACAGATGAAAATACTCCGATCCAGCCGGAGGGAAATACAGAAAGATTGGAAGAGCTCGATAAAGTTTTTATCCAGATAAAACATCCTAACGCTGTAGGAACTTTCGGTGATTACCAGATTCAGAGAAGAGAAAGTGAGTTTGGGGTTTTGGATAGAAAACTGCAAGGTTTGATGGGTGAATTTTCTTACGAAGAAAATAAAGGTTTTATTTCAGTAGCCGGTTCAAGAGGAAAATTTAATTCAAATATTTTTAATGGGGTTGAAGGCGTACAGGGACCTTACAGACTTTCAGGAATTAATAATGAAAGAGAAATAATAATTATTGCAGGAACTGAAAGAGTTTATCTCGACGGCATTTTAATGAAGCGCGGCGAAGCCAACGATTATGTAATCGATTATTCAAATTCGCAAATCACTTTTACTCCAAACAAACTTATTACTTCAGCCGGCAGAATAACTGTTGACTTTGAATATTCCGACAGGAGATACAACAGGAATTTTTTCGGAACAGGCGGAGAGACTCAGTTTTTTAATAACAATTTTTCACTCAAAGTGCAGTACATGAGAGAAGGGGATGACCAGGATGCACCTATAGATATTTCTTTATCCGATGAAGATAAAGATGCTCTCTCGCAGGCGGGAGATGACAGGAGTAAAGCTTCTAAATCAGGAGTATCGCTTGCAATACCCGATTCACTCGGTGTTATAAAAGGTGCTTATATGAAAGTTGATACACTAATAAATAACCGGTCTTATACTTATTATTTTTATGCACCGGGAGATTCAACTTCAATTTATAATGTTTCGTTCACTTTTGTTGGTGAAGGATTGGGTGACTACATTAAAGAAAGTCTGGGGAATTATAAATTTGCCGGCATTGGATTAGGAAGTTATTTGCCCATAACATATTTACCTCTGCCCGAGTTAAAACAAATCGGCAATATAGTTTTGTCATTAACGCCTTTTGAAGATGTTTCTCTTTCACTCGAGTATGCGGGAAGCTTGTGGGATAAAAACCGCTTTTCAGATTTAAATGATGGCGATAACTATGGGTATGCAAGGAATATTTTCCTAAAAGTAAATCCGAGAAAAATAGAGATTGGAAATTTAAGCCTCGGCAAAATAGGTCTTTCTTATAAAGACAGGTTTATACAGGATAAATTCACTTCAGCGGACAGGCTTAATGAAATCGAGTTTAACAGGAATTACAATGTTTCTAATTCTGAGCAACCGCAGGATGAAGAACTAAGAGAGATCAGTTTAAACTTAATTCCTGTAGATGAACTTAGCATCTCATCCACAGCAGGATTGTTAAGAAGGGGAGACGATTTTAAATCCGACAGGTATAATAACATACTCAAGTTTTCCGATTTAAAAAATTACAATGTCGATTATAATCTCGATTATGTGAAATCTAAAAACCTTTCACTATCGAGCAATTGGTTCAGGCAGACAGGAAACGCTTATTACCAGCTATGGAAATTAACTCCCGGCGTTGATTTTCTTGCAGAAAACAGGAAAGACAAAACAACCGGTAGTGATTCACTCCTGTCGGGAAGCCTTAAGTATTCCGATGTCGGACCATATTTAAAATTAACTGACTTTTACGGTTTAAATGTTACATTAAAATATTCCATAAGAGATGATTACCTGCCACTCGATGGAATAATGTTTAAACAATCCAAAGCTCAAACTCAGTTTTACGAAGTAAATTACAGCGGCATAAAAGAAATCAATTCAACTTTGAACTTTACTTATAGAAATAAAAAATATACCGACTTATTCAAGCAGCAGGGTTTCCTGAACACTGAAACAATTCTTATACGCTCACAAAATAAAATACGTCCGGCTGAATCGGTGGACGGCGATTTTTATTATGAAGTTTCCACACAGAAATCTGCAAAGCTTGAAAAAGTTTTTGTAAGAGTTGAGGAAGGAACCGGAAATTATAAATATCTCGTAGATTTGAATAATGATGGAATTGCTGATGAAAATGAATTCGAACCGACAGTTTATGACGGCGATTATATACAGGTTACAATTCCTACAGATGAACTTTTCCCGGTGATCGATCTTAAAACAAGCACGAGATGGAAAATAAAATACGGCGAGTTATTTGCTAGCTCATCTGCTTTATCAAAAATATTAAATCCTTTTTCAAGCGAAACTTTCTGGAGAGTCGAGGAAAACAGCAGGGAAGAAGATTATAAAAAAATATACTTGCTTCAGTTTTCTTCTTTTCAGAATGAAGATAAGACGATAACAGGTTCCAATTATGTTCAGCAGGATTTGTTTTTATTTGAAAACGACCAGGAATTTTCAATGCGTTTCAGGTTTACTCAAAGAAAAAGCCTGAACCAGTTCAGCGGCGGCGTTGAAAGAGCATACAACCGTGAAAGAAGCGTGAGAATAAGATTTAAAATGATAAAAGAAATGAACAACCAGACAGACATAGCAAATATTTCTGATAATGTAGCGGCGCCGGTTTCATCAAACAGGAGAAGAACAACAAGCGGGAATAATATTACAACGGATTTTTCTTACAGACCTGAAAGAAATATTGAAGTAGGGTTAAAGCTTAAAGCAGGAAGCACCGAAGATGTTCTTCCTGAAAAGCCTACGACAATTGATCTGAACTCTGAAGCATTGAGATTTAATTTATCATTTGCCGGAACGGGAAGATTGAGAATAGAACTTGAGAGAACAGAGTTGATAGCCAATACTATAGAAAATTATATTCCTTTTGAATTGACAGGCGGAAATCTTGTAGGGAAAAATTATTACTGGCGTTTAAATTTCGATTACAGGCTTTCAGGTAATTTACAATCCACAGTTAGTTATGATGGAAGATTGCAGGGATCGGGAAAGGCGGTTCATACAGCACGTGCGGAAGTAAGGGCATATTTTTGATTGATTGGTTGTATAATAATTATTAAGCACTCGATGCGGAATTACTGACATTTCTGTTGCGGTAACACAACTTTATATTGAATTTAGTTACTTATTGAATATTTCTATTTTTATTCATACGTTTCTCACAGCAAAGTAGTTGAAACCACATCCGGCATAAAATTGTCTTCCTTCTGACTACTTACAAATTGTACTTTTAATAGAAGGGGAAAGTATGATAGGTCAGACAATTTCTCACTATAAAATCCTCCAGAAGCTCGGCGAAGGGGGAATGGGAATAATATATAAAGCCAAGGATTTAAAACTTAAACGAACTGTTGCTCTCAAAGTCTTACCTGAATCATTCACACAAGATGAAGAATCTAAAAAAAGATTTATCTTCGAAGCACAGAATGCTTCATCACTTCAGCATAATAATATTTGTACAATACACGAGATTGATGAAACACCCGATGGACAGCTTTTCATCTCTATGGATTATTATGAAGGAGAAACTTTAAAGAATAAGATTTGCCGTGAGTTATTGTGCATAGATGAAATTATAAACATAACCACACAGACTGCTGAAGGATTAAATAAGGCACACGAGAATGGTATTATTCACAGAGATATAAAACCTGCAAATATATTTATAACAAAAGAAGGAGTAGTAAAAATACTCGATTTTGGATTAGCAAAGAAAATAGACAGAACACAGTTTACAAGAATTGGTGTAAGATTCGGGACAACAGATTATATGTCTCCAGAACAAATAAAGGGAGAGAAAGTTGATCGTAAAACTGATATATGGTCACTGGGAATTATTCTGTATGAAATGCTGACTGGTCAGCAGCCATTCAAGGCAGATTATGAACAGGCAATAGTTTATTTAATACTAAATCAGGAACCGGAGGATGTAAGGAAATTCCGGGAAGATGTACCAGATAGACTGCTTACAATTTTAGAGAAATCCATTGCGAAAGATCGGGAAGACAGGTATGAAGATATGGAATCTTTGCTTGAGGACTTAAGAAAGGTCAGAAGTCAAAATGAAATTCAATCTTTACAATTTGAACTTCCTGTCCCACGACCATCGCAATCAATTGCGGTAATGCCATTTGTAAATATAAGTGCCGATCCAGAGCAGGAATATTTTTGCGATGGTTTAACTGAAGATTTGATTAATGCATTATCCACGATCAAAGATTTAAAGGTAGTTGCCCGTACTTCTGCTTTTATCTTCAAAGGTGGGAGCCATGATGTCCGCAAAATCGGTAGGAAGTTAGATGTGCGAACAATACTTGAAGGCAGCGTAAGAAAATCTGGAAACAGACTTCGCATCACTGCTCAACTTATTAACGTTAGCGATGGTTATCACCTCTGGTCGGAACGATATGACCGTGAATTAAAAGATGTGTTTGATCTACAGGAAGAAATATCGCTTGCAATTGTTGATTTACTAAAAATTAAGCTGCTTGAAGTTGAAAAAGAAAAACTGCTTAAACGATATACAGATAACATAGAAGCTTACAATCTTTATCTGCAGGGACTTTATTTTTTCAATCAGTTTAATTTCAGTTTACTTCATAAAGCTATAGAGTATTTCCATCAAGCACTTGAAAAAGATCCCAACTATGCCGTTGCCTACTATGGTCTGGGGGCATGCTATTTCTGTCTAGCTTACTTTGGTATAAAAAGAACCCGTGAGGTAAAACCAGATATGAAGAAATATATTGAGAAAGCTTTAAATATAGATGAAAACCTTAGTGAAGCTTATGATATGTTAGGTTTATTCAATGCATGTTTTGAATGGAAATGGACTGAAGCAAAAACTGCATGGCAGCATAGTGTTGATTTAAATCCAAATAATGTAATGGCGTTGCTGACTTTTAGTATAAATAGATCATCATGGAAAGATTTTGATTATGCCAAAAAATTAGTTGAGAGAGCCAAAAATATAGATCCACTTTACGATTATGGGGAATTTTGCGCTGCGCTCCCTGATTTTTGTAATGCTAAATTTGACCGGGTTGTCGAACGTCTTTCGAAATATCTGGAATTAGATCCTCCTTTCTGGTGGGGATTGTGGACCTTATGGAGATCATATTCTTTAATTGGGAAAAAAGCAGAAGCTGTAGAAGCTTGTAAAAAGTCATATATTATTACCGGAAGAAATGCTATTGCCGAAGCTATGGAAAAAGCAGGAACTGATAATGCTTTTCAAACTGCTGCCGGCATTCTTTCTGATTATTATCAGCAGCAGTATACCTCACCTTATGATATTGCAACACTGTTTATTCACGCGGGAAAGAAAGAAGAAGCTATTTATTGGCTGCAAAAATCAATTGATGATATAGACCCGAGATTGCACTTTATTGATGTAGATCCGGATTGGCAAAGTATACGGGATGATGAACGCTTTGTAAAATGTCTTAGGAAAATTGGCTTTATAAAATAATTGGGTGAGAAGTGAATAATGAAAATATTAGTAAGGAGGAGAACTAAAATGATAGAAGTCAAGGAAATGACATACTACAAGAAGTTTATTGCTGTTTCAAATTTTATCAAGCTACTTGATTCTTTTGTTTTACCTCTTGTAAAGAAACATATGGATAACGAAAGGATAGACGAGCTTAATAAGATCTGGCAAGAAAAACTAAAAGTAATTCCTCGGGATATTTCTGATCAAGATAAGTTTGAAATTGCATATAGCAACTGGATTTGGAAATGGTCGATCGCATTCAAATTTATAAAAGAACATCTGGGCGAAAATGGCATCGAAGAGTTTAAACGGGCAGATATAGAAGCATTGAAACAAAAAGATTCCAGGTTGAAAATGCTTACTTTGAAAGGAATAAGAGCTATTTCACCAAGCGTTGCTTTTTCAATGATTGAAAAACAGATGGCTTATGAGATGCAGGTTTTCACACCGGCGGAAGTAATAGAATTAAACAAGGAAAGATTAGTCTTTGATATACAACATTGTAAATTGCTGGACTTTTCAGAATGTGAGGATGTTTGTCTCATCGGTTGTCAGGAGATTTTTCCAAAGTTGTTTGCCGAGCATCTCAAGGTAAAAATGGATACGGATCGCATTGATAGCAGTTGCACAGTTACCTTAACTCCACTTGAGTGAGTTTATTGAAGATGTGGATCAAAAATTACATTTTTTGAATGTTGATCCCGAATGGCAAAATGTACGGGATGATGAACGCTTTATAAAATGTCTTAAAACAATTGGTTTTATAAAATGATAGACAATACTTATTTATTCAAATATTTCGATGATGTGAAATATTAATATTGAACTCCTATGGAGTTCTATTCTCTCTGTGTTTTCTATTTTCTACAAATATATAACTCCTAACGGAGTTAATAGGACAATTAATGGATTGTATTTTTAATATTTACTATACAATAAAATTAGATCCATCGGTTGAATTTGTTACACCTTATGAAAAAGAAAGAATTCATTTCGAATGAACTCCGGAGGAGTTTAATATTTTGTAGAATAAATGTCAATTTAAAAGCCGAACTCCGTTAGGAGTTCTATATAAAATGTGTAAAATATTTTTGAATATTTAGTAATTAAAAGAAAGTTTCCCAAATGGCAAATACATATACACAACTATATATTCATTTAGTATTTGCAGTTGAACATAGAGATAGATTAATTCATTCTTCATTTAAGGATGAATTAATGAAATACATGACAGGAATTATTCAAAACAAAGGGAATAAATTGCTTGCTATAAATACAATGCCCGATCATGGTCATATATTTTTAGGATTGAATCCGAAAAATGCAATTTCTGATTTAGCAAAAGAAGTAAAAGTATCTTCAACAGATTTTATTAATGAAAAAAAATGGTTGAGAGGAAGATTCCATTGGCAGGAGGGTTACGGTGCATTTTCTTATTCGCATTCGCAGATTGATAGAGTAGTAAAATATATACTTAACCAGGAAAAACATCATAAACGCATTTCCTTTCAGGAAGAATATATTAAAATGCTTAAATCATTTGAAATTAAATACAAGGATGCCTATTTATTCAAATGGTTTGATGATTTGAAATATTAACTTGCCCCGATCATTTGGGGTATTGAACTCCTACGGAGTTCGGTTGTTTTTGTGTGTATTGTTTCTACAAATATTTTGGCATAGCCATCACTATGTGAAACTCCTAACGGAGTTAAGAGAATAAATCAATGGATGACAATTTTAATAAAAGCTACACTACAAAGCTGGAATCATTAGTTGAGCTGGCTCAAATCCTTGGTCAGCAGAGCGATTATGAGGAAGTGCTGCGGTTAGTTGTTGAAAAAGCTTCAAGCCTGGTAAATTCAGATGCAGCATTAATTATGATGATCAATCCGAAAACACGGAATACTATAAAAACAATTTTTGCTGAAAAGAATAGAGATGATGAACAAAATCATTTTGTACATACAAATATCAGCGGTTGGGTAATTTTAAATAACAGTTCATTATTAAGCCCGGATATAAAATCCGATAACCGATTTCGGAAAAAACTATTTGATAAAGCAATGGCAAAGTCTGCTATCTGCGTTCCTTTCAGAATAGAAAATATTATAATAGGAACCTTATTGCTTTTAAATAATGAAAGTAATTGTTCGTTTACAGTACGTGAATTTTCTTTAATTGAAAAATTTTCGGCAATTGTTTCACCCTTCCTGCATTGCACACAAGACATTGCCCGGTATTTTATATCTCCGCTGCCTAAACAAGTTTTATTGAATAAATATGCTGTGCTTGGATTACTCGGTAAAAGCAAAAAGTTTATAGAGCTATTACAAGCCATCGAAGCAGCAGCCCGCTGTGATGTACGAATATTACTTGAAGGAGAAAGTGGAACCGGTAAAGAGCTTGTTGCGAGAGCAGTGCACAAACTTAGCTCAAGAAGTCAAAATAAATTTGTCGCTATTGATTGCGGCGCCATTCAACCAAACCTGGTGGAAAGTGAACTTTTCGGTCATATTAAAGGTGCATTTACAGGTGCTTCAATTGATCGTAAAGGATTGCTTGAGGAGGCAAACGGCGGGACTCTTTTTATGGATGAAATAAATAATCTTCCAGTTGATATGCAGTCCAAGCTGTTGAGGGTGCTTCAGGATGAAGAAATACGTCCTGTTGGCAGTAACCTGATACGGAAGGTAAATGTACGCATTATAACTGCATCAAGTAGTTTACTACAAAAATTAATTGTCGAAAAGAATTTTAGAGAAGATTTGTACTACCGCCTGAATGTTTATCCCATTTTTGTCCCTACTCTAAATGAAAGAGTTGAAGATATTCCATTGTTGGCTGATCATTTTCTTAAGAAGTTTTCTGTTGAACAAAAGAAAGAAGTTGAAGGAATTCATGAAGAGGTTTTGGATTTTATGAAGCAGCGTCACTGGACGGGTAATATAAGAGAATTGGAAAATTTTATCGAAAGGCTAGTTACTCTGACTAACAAAAAACAAAAGATTATAGATAAAAAAATATTACCTCCTGAATTGCAAAAGGAATTAAAGAAGATTAAAAAAGTTTATGAAAATATTCTAATAACAAAATCGCTCGGTGAAAGCTTAACTGATTATGAAGAGCAATTGATTCGGAATACTTTAAATAGCTGTAACTGGAATCAATCTAAAGCGGCGCGTATTTTAAATATATCCGAGCATGCTATGCGGTATAAGATGACAAAGTTGAAAATAGAAAAATCATAGCGTAGAGAAATGAGTCCATGATAATAAATCCTCTACAAGGATTTATGAAATATTTCTCCAATCTTTTCTACAATAATATGACCTCTACAAGGTCAAAAGGACATCGTAGATGTCTAATTATTGTAGATATAGAACAACCCGAATAAGCCACAAATCCTCGTAGAGGATTAACAGATCTCTGACTAACCCAAAGAAAAAATTCATTGGTTAATATTGGCGAGCTATTAAAAACATATCCGAACATGCTGCATTATAAATGACAAAGCTGAAAATAGAAAAATCATAACTTGGGAAATGTAAATCCGTTCTAATATACCCCAGTTGTTAAAATTCCCTTCTTTCTTGTCAACTCAGATTTTTACTTAATAGTACTCTGTTTGTCTCTGTGCATCTCTGTGTTTTCTCTGTGGAACTCGGTGTAATTTTTCAAAAAGAATTAGTTACACAGAGAGGCACAGAGAGCACAAAGTTCCACTGAGTTTTTTTAATTCGTCAATATTGGCGAGCTTTTTATAGTAATTTTATATCTGCCTCCCTCAACTACAATCATTTGATAAAAACATAATTAATAATGAGTTAACATCTTTTGAGTTAACAAAAATTTGACGGCATACTTTTGGAGTAAAGCAGTAAACATTAAACGAGGTAAATAAAATGAGAAAATTATATTACTTAATTTTTATTCTTTTCTCAACAGCAGAAATTTATTCCCAGGATGGGTGGTTCTGGCAGAATCCTCTTCCCTGCGGAAACACTCTTAACGATGTTTGCTTTATAGATGCAAATACCGGAATTGCTGTTGGAGATGCGGGCACAATTATTCATACAATAAATGGAGGAAAAGATTGGACGATTCAGCCAAGCGGCACAGGATTACCATTAAAGAGTGTTTGCTTTACTGATGCTGATAATGGCTGGGCTGTGGGAGGATGTGAATACTGGGAATATGAGGGCAATAATTCATGGGAAGTTGATTCCTCTGTTATACTCCATACTACTAATAGTGGATTAACATGGAAAAGACAAATTAGTGAAACAAACTATAGGCTTGAATCGGTTTGCTTTATTACTCAAGGGGAAATAAATATTGGAACGGCTGTTGGTTATAATGGAACTATCCTCAGAACAACTGATGGAGGAAATAACTGGGTTAAACAGTTATGTTCTACAACCGAATGTCTATATGATGTTTGTTTTACAGATACAGATACCGGAGTGATTGTTGGCACGGGAGGTACAATGCTCAGAACAACTAATGGAGGGGAAAACTGGATTCAGCTAAGTGAAGTTGGAGGTCCTCTTTTTGATGTTTGTTTTGCTAATAAAAATATTGGAATAGCTGTTGGTTGTAAATGGAATGATGATGGTGGCTCCACTGAAAGCTTGATTTTAAGAACAACAGATAGCGGAGTCAACTGGGTTAATCAGACGAAAGGAAATTTTATCGGTGAACTTCATGGAGTCTGCTTTACCGATACAAATAACGGAACAGCTATAGGTTATGACAGCTGGAGTTCCGAAAGAGTAATCCTCAGAACAACAGACGGCGGAACCAACTGGGTTAAATATCCAATCGGCCCCAGCACTTATCCTTATCTATCAAATCAAATACAATATCTATACGGTGTTTGCTTTACTAATGAAACTACCGGAACGGCTGTTGGTAGTGTTGGCACAATCCTGAGAACAACAGATGGCGGTAACAATTGGTTTAACCAGTCTAAAGGTACAATCAAGGCATTTACTGATATTTCCTTTGTTGATGCAAATACCGGTTGGGTTATTGGTGAGAATGCAATCCTAAAATCAAATGACGGCGGGAAGAGCTGGAATAGACAGTCAACTGATTCGACCATTTATCTTTATGATGTTTGCGTTACTGATGCAAATACAGTAACAGTCGTTGGCTATGATTGGAATACCAACATAGGATTAATCCTAAGAACAACAGATGGCGGAAATAAGTGGGTTAATCAGAATAATAACATAATTGGTTACTTAAAAGGAGTTTGTTTTACCGATGTAAATACAGGAACTATAGTTGGTGGCGATTGGAGTAACGATTCCGGAATAATCCTTCGGACCACAAATGGTGGAAGTGACTGGGTTAAACAACCAGTTGATTCAATCCAGGGATTCCAGGGACTTAATGCGGTTTATTTTACAGATGAAAATAACGGAACGGTGATTGGAGGACGTTTTAATGGCATTACACAAAATTATGAGAGCATAATACTCACTACAACTGATGCAGGGAAAAAATGGGATATTCATTCGGCTGAAACGACAAGCATACTTAATGATATTCATTTTACAGATTCAAATAATGGAACGATTGTCGGCGGGGGGATATGTGCCGGTCAGGGAATAATCCTCCGAACAACTGATGGTGGTAAAAGCTGGTTCACTCAGTATTTGTTTACGCCTTATGATGGGGGCCTTAGTGGAGTTTATTTTACAGATGCTAATAACGGGACGGCAGTAGGTACTGGGAAGAATGGTGAAGGTTTAATCTTCAGAACAATTGATGGCGGAAGCAATTGGGTTAGCCAGACAATTGGAACGAATAATTGGCTTCAGGGAGTTTGCTTTACAGATGTTCTTACCGGCTGGGCTGTTGGAATGAACGGTACAATTCTTCACACAACAAATGGCGGCGTAACATTTGTTGAAGAAACACAAACTGATATCAATGAAGTTCCGAAAGATTTTTTGCTCTACCAAAATTACCCTAATCCATTTAATCCAAGCACCAGTATCCAGTATGCAGTAAGCAGTAGGCAATTTGTAGTCCTTAGAGTCTTTGATGTCCTTGGGAATGAGATTGCTACTTTAGTTAATGAAGAAAAACCGGTAGGCAATTATGAAGTAACTTGGGATGCGGAAAATTTGGCAAGTGGAATTTATTTCTACCAGCTTAAAGCAGGAAACAATGTTGAAACGAAAAAGATGATTTTGCTGAAGTAGTTTTCCCGAAAAAGGATTAAAACAAACCCGGTTTCATTTTGGAACCGGGTTTTTTATTTTAAACTCAATGAAAATAATCTCAAACATGATTGAAGCTCATATCTTCTGTAAAAAGAAGAATGGGATAGAATTTCTACTTCTTAAAAGAAATGAAAAAGAAATTTATCCCGGTCTTTGGCAAATGGTAACAGGCAAAATTAGAAAAGGAGAGAAAGCATATAAAACAGCTTTACGCGAGATAAAAGAAGAAACAGGACTTAAGCCCAAAAGATTCTGGGTTACTCCAAATGTAAATCCTTTTTATTCCCACGAAAAAAATTATATTTCTTTAATCTCTGTATTTGTGGCTGAAGTTGCTGAAGATTCTAAAATTGTGATTTGCAAAGAACATTCGGAGTTTAGATGGCTTAATCCCGGTAAAGCTAAAGAAATGCTCGCCTGGCCTGGACAAAGAAGATCGGTAGATATAATCACACAATATTTTACCAAAGATAGCTTCTTTTGGAATTTTGTGGAGTTAAAGGTGAGATGATGAGATAGTGAGAAATTTAGTATCAGTATCAATTATCATAGATTTAACTTTAAGCAGTTAATTATTATTTTAACTATTACAATCATTCATTTTTAGAAAGATAAACTTGGGTTTATTAGTTGTCGGTTCCGTAGGATTGGATACAGTTGCAACTCCCTTTGATAAAGTCGAAGATGCCTTGGGAGGATCTGCTACATACATTTCACTTGCATCTAGTTATTTTTGTGCGCCTGTCGATCTTGTAGGTATTGTAGGAGACGATTTCCCAAAGCAATATATAAAGCTGCTTGAAGAACACAACGTAAACCTCGACGGTCTGCAGGTAATAAATGACGGGAAAACATTCCGGTGGTCTGCAAAATATCATTATGATCTTAATGTAAGAGATACGCTGCTTACCGAGCTTAATGTATTCAAAAATTTTGATCCGGTCATACCTGAGAAATTAAGGAAATCGAAATTTGTCTGTCTTGGCAATATCGATCCTGTTTTACAGGGGCGAGTTCTCGATCAGCTTTCCGATTCACAATTTGTTGTGTGTGATACAATGAACTACTGGATTGAAGGAATGAAGGAAGACCTGCTTAAACTGTTAAAGAGAGTGAACGTTTTAATCATTAATGATTCCGAAGCGAGGCTGCTTGCCAACGAACCAAACCTGATTAAGTCGGCAAAAATGATAAGGGAAATGGGTCCGGAGATTTTAATAATTAAGAAAGGTGAGCATGGTGCTTTGCTTTTTACAGATGATATAGTTTTTTCTGCGCCAGCTTATCCTTTAGAAATGATTTACGATCCGACCGGCGCAGGAGATTCATTTGCAGGAGGTTTTGTAGGATATTTACACAGAACACAGGATATTACCCCGGCAAATCTTAAGTGTGCAGTTGTTTATGGAAGTGCAATGGCTTCTTTTTGTGTTGAAAAGTTTAGTACCAAAGGTCTTGAGGAATTATCTTATTTAAGAATACAGGACAGGTTCAGGGAATTTATGAATCTTTCGAGATTTGATGAAAAACAGTAACTTGTCAGGACGCGGTCTTTCCGGGACTGATTATTTCTCACTCGATTTTGTTAATGACAATTTTGTCTTTCTTAATCAAACAAAACTCCCTCTTTCCGAAATCTATATTGAAACAGAAAGCTATGATAGAATTGCCGAAGCGATTGAAAGGCTCGAAGTAAGAGGGGCTCCCCTTATCGGGATTTCTGCTGCTTATGCTTTGGCACTTTCATTAAAAAATGCGTCAGCAAACAAAACAGAGGAAGTTTTTAATTCTGCAGTTGAAAGATTGAGCAGAACCCGTCCTACTGCTGTAAATCTTTTTTATGCAATTGAAGAGATGAAGAAAACATTCAGTACCAATAAAGATTCAAAAGATATTTACTCTGTTTTACTTAAGCGTGCAAAAGAAATTCATAATGAAGATATTGAGAAATGCAGAAGGATAGGAGAGAATGGTCTTAAGATATTCAGAAAGAAATCAACTATTCTTACCCATTGTAATACCGGCAAGCTTGCTACAGGCGGGGAAGGAACGGCTTTCAATGTTATTAAAACCGGGTTTGAAAAAGGACTTGTCGAATTTGTCTATGCCGATGAAACAAGACCGCTGCTGCAGGGGTTGAGATTAACTTCTTTCGAGCTTGAAAAAAACTCTATTCCTTTTGCAGTTCAGAGTGATTCTTCCGCAGCTGCTTTAATGAAAGAAGGGAAAGTAGATTTTGTTGTAGTCGGGGCAGACAGGATTGCTTTGAATGGTGATACGGCAAATAAAATAGGCACTTATAATCTCGCAATTAATGCCAACTTCCATAACGTTCCTTTTTATGTCGCAGCACCTACAACCACTATTGATAAAAAAATTGCAAATGGTGACGAGATAAAAATTGAGTTCAGAAGTAAAAATGAATTAACATCTATCAACGAACAAAAGATAGCGCCTGAAACTTATTCTGTTTACTCGCCTGCTTTTGACGTTACTCCTGCTCATCTGATAACAGGAATTATAACCGATAAAGATGTTTATTTCTTTCCTTATAATTTTCTGAATGAGTGAAATAATAAAAACGGAAGCTATTGTTCTTAGTAAAATGAATTACGGGGACACGAGCAATATTCTATCCGTTTACACAAAAGACTATGGGAAATTATCTGTAATAATTAAAGGCGCAAGAAGCCCAAGGTCAAAGTCAGGATTTATTGCAGATCCGCCGAATCATGTTCAAATCGTGATTTATAAAAAAGATACAAGGGATTTACAGGTTCTTTCAAGCATTGACCTTATTTCTTATTTCCCCCACATGAAAGAAGATATTGACAGGCTTAAATATTCTTTTGCAATTATTGAACTAGTTAAAAAGTTAACACCAGAAAATGAAACTAACCTGAGGTTGTTCAACGGCTTATCGAGAATCTTATCTTTGATTGATTCATCAGATGAAATGCCTGGAATTTTATTCGGGCGTTTTTTCTTATTTTTCCTTAAAGAAATAGGGTATGAGCTTCAATTAAAAAAATGTGCTTCTTGTGAGAGATCGGACCTGACAGAAGAAAATTTGGGTTATAATTTTGATATAGGTATTTTGTGCAGTAATTGCAGTATCAAAAACAGAGTAGACTTTAAGCTTTCACAGGAACTTTTTAACTATTTGTTATGTCTAAATTCCAATAAAAGTGCAGATATTTTTAAAGAGTTTACTCTTGATAAAGCTATTATATTTATGGAGAGGTATTTGAAATTTCATATCCCTGATTTTAACGGCATTCAGGCTTTCCAGGCAATAAAGTAAAAGGATATTTATAGAGTTTTTCTGTTACCGGTCGTAAATGTTGAGTAGGTAAGTAAATTTAAAGGAGGATAAATATGAAATCCAGAAAAGGATTATACGGTGCTTTTGCATTAATCCTGATTGGGATATTGTTCGGTGCTATTCTGGTTTCCGGTTTCGGATTAGTTAGACCGAGCCTGGCAGACATACACCTTGGTTCGAACGAACCACCTGTTAAGCTCGATGCAGATGCAACATCATTCAGTAAAGCTTTTATAGAAGTAGCCGAAAAGGTTACTCCCACAATTGTACAAATATCAGTGGTGTCGGAAAGGGAATCAGACAAGAACGATTTCTTCTTCTTCCCGTTTAAGGACATGCCGCAGGAACAAAGAGGAGCCGGCAGCGGAATCATTATTTCTAAAGATGGATATATAGTAACTAATAATCATGTTGTTGAAAAAGCTTCAAAAGTTGATGTTGGTCTTTTTGATAAAAGAACTTTTAGTGCAAAAGTTATAGGTACCGATCCGTTAACCGATCTTGCCGTAATAAAGATTGATGCAGATAACCTTCCGACAGCTTATTTAGGTGATTCTGATGGTTTGAAGGTCGGACAATGGGTAATGGCAATTGGCAACCCGCTTTCTCTTGCATCAACTGTTACAGCCGGAATTGTAAGTGCTATAGGCAGAGGACAGCTTAATCTTATTAAAGACAGTTATGGAGTAGAAAACTTTATTCAAACTGATGCTGTGATTAATCCCGGGAACAGCGGAGGTGCTCTTGTAGACCTTTCGGGAGCAGTAGTTGGAGTTAATTCTGCAATTGCAACAAGAGGAACCGGTACATATATCGGGTACGGTTTTGCTATTCCGATCAATCTTGTCAAAGCTGTTGCAAAAGATTTAATTGCTCACGGCTCAGTAAGCAGAGGTTATATCGGAATTTTAATTGGAGAAATTGATGATGCGATGGCAAAGTCTCTTGGAATGGATAAACCGAGAGGAATAATTGTCCAGGATTTGGTTAAAGACGGTGCTGCCGCAAATGCAGATATTAAAGTTGGCGATGTGATTCTTAAAATTGATGGAAAAGAAGTAAACCAGGCAAATCAACTGCAAAGTTATGTTGCAACAAAGACAGCCGGTACAACAGTTACTTTAGTGATATTCAGGGATGGTAAAGAAGTAGAAAGAAAAGTAAAACTTAAAGCAAGGGAATCCGATGTTAAGACAGAACCTGTAGTTGATAACTCGTCAAAAGACAATAATAAGGAGGGTAAAACAACTACAAGAACTTTTGATGAGCTCGGTTTTACAGTAAAGGATTTAACCAAAAATGATAAAGAAAAATATAAAGCAGATAATGGAGTGGTTATTACTGATATTAAACCTTTCAGCAAAGCTGAAGATCAACGTTTGTTTAAAGGATTGATTATAGTTGAAGCAGATAAGAAAAAAATCAATGATGTTGATGATCTGAAAGACGTATTTGATAAAAAGAAAGGATCAGCCGTATTGCTGAAACTTCAGGATGCCGATGGTGTTAACCAGTTTAGAGGTATCGAAATTCCGGAATAAACCGGGTTAAAAATATTTCTCTGAAAACGCCCGATATATGCGGGCGTTTTTTATATTAATTAAAGTATTAAAGAAAAACTTGAATTTTAATCAATACAAAAGTATGTTTTAATTATACAAAACAAGAGTTAATAAATGAACTATAAAAATATTATAACTTTTGAACCTGATAAACGAAGCGGGAAACCCTGTATAAGAAATATGAGAATTACCGTTTATGACGTTCTTGATTATCTTGCTTCAGGTATGACTATTGAGGAAGTATTGAATGATTTTCCTGAATTGACAAAAGAGGATATTCTTGCATGTCTTAGTTATGCTGCTGATAGAGAGAGAAAATCTCTAACATACTAACTAAGATGAAACTACTATTGGATCAAAACCTTTCTTTTAAATTGTGCAATGCTGTTAGCGATATCTTCCCGGATATAAAGCATATCAAAAGTTTTAAATTAGAAGGAACTGATGATAATATTTTATGGGAATTTGCAAAAAATAATTCTTTCATTATTCTAACAAAGGATTCAGATTTTAATGAAAAATCAATAGCAAAGTCCTCCTAAAGTGATCTGGATAAAAAAAGGTAATTGTTCAACAAAGGAAATAGAAAAGCTTTTGAGAAATAAATATATTGAAATAAAAAATTTTTCAGGAGATGATAAAAACTCAATCTTGATTCTTATCTGATTAGCTCCATATTTAATGAATTAAAAAAGTATAGAAAAACCTATGATAAGATTTCTTACAGCGGGAGAATCACACGGAAAAGCGCTTACTACAATTGTAGAGGGTTTCCCATCCAATCTTAAAATCGATATTGACTTTCTTAATCTCCAGATGAAAAGAAGACAATCCGGTTATGGCAGGGGATTGAGAATGAAGATCGAGACTGATACGGCTGAAATACTTTCCGGCGTAAGATTCGGAAAAACTCTTGGCTCACCGGTTTCTATGCTGATTAAAAATAAGGACTGGGATAACTGGCTTGATAAAATGAGGATCGAGAGTAAATCAGCCGGGATTGAAAAGATAACGATTCCCCGTCCCGGTCATGCTGATCTCGTTGGAATTTCCAAATATAATTTCGATGATATCAGGAATTCGATTGAAAGGTCGAGTGCAAGGGAAACTGCTGCGAGGGTTGCTGCTGCATCTATAGCAAGAATTTTTCTGGCACAGTTTGGTATATCTATCGGCAGCTTTGTGGAAAGCATCGGTGGAGTTTATCCCGATAATAATTTTGCAGAGAATCTTTTCAACAACGATCTTCCCAAAAATTTTGTTGGGTGGAACTTATCTGAGAAAGCCGATAAAAGCGATGTAAGAGTTCTCGAACTAAAACAGGAAAAGAAAATTATTGATAAGATTAAACTTGCTAAGAAGAAAGGAGACACACTGGGAGGAACTTTTTATGCTGTAGCGACAGGAGTTCCAGTCGGTTTGGGTACGTTTGTTCATTATGATAAAAAACTCGATGCTGAAATAGCACAATCCATTATGTCTATCAATGCTGTTAAAGCTGTTTCAATCGGAACGGGTTTTCAATCTGCAGAAAAATTTGGCTCGGAATCGCATGATGAAATTATTCTTAAGAATGGAATCCTTACAAGAAAAACAAACCGTGCGGGAGGGATTGAAGGAGGAATATCTACAGGACTTCCAATAATTGTAAGGGGAGCCATGAAACCTATTGCTACGCTGATGAGCCCGATTGAAAGTGTTGAACTGAAGACTATGAGAAAAATTGATGCAAGAAGAGAGAGAAGTGATTTTGTGGCTGTTCCTGCTTGTGCCGTTATTTCAGAATCAATGCTTGCGTGGACTTTAGCAGAATTCTTTATTGTAAAATTTGGCGGCGACTCAATAGAAGAAACAAAAGATAATTTTAACAACTATACGAAGAAACTTTATAGCCGAATAAAAAAGAATTTTAGTAAGTGAAATTTTATTTAATATATTTTTTATATCACAGGTGATCGAACCAATCATTTAATTGATCCTCTACGAGGATCCTGTTTTTGTTCTTATTCATTATCTTTACAAAAATTGAACCTGCCTGGCGGCAGACAGGCATCTACGATGTTCGAAAAATGTTTTGACCTCGTAGAGATCATATTATTGTAAAAATAATATAAAAAGAAAATTAATCCTCGTAGAGGATTCATAATTTTTTTGAGTTAAGTAACTAATCCTAAAATTAGTTGTAATTCATTATAAAATTTTATTTGACCCAAATTCCAAGATAAATGATTAATATTAAAAAGTTCACCTTCAACTCTTTTGCTGAAAATACCTATGTATTATGGGATGAAGAAACAAAAGAAGCTTTGATAGTTGATCCCGGCTGTTCCGATACTTACGAAGAAAAAGAGCTTGAAGATTTTATCTCATCAAACAAACTTAATGTAAAATATCTCGTTAACACTCACTGTCATATAGATCATATTTTCGGCTGCGGTTTTGTCAAAGAAAAATTTAAAGTGCCTTATTACGCTCCTGAGAAAGATGTTCCTTTGATCGAGCATTTTGACAAACAAGTTGAATCTGTTGGTATGGAAGTAAGCATAAAACCTCCTTTGCCCGATCATTTCATTACAGAGGATTTAATAATTTCATTAGGAAAAAGTAAACCGGTTTTTCTTTATACTCCCGGGCATACTCCCGGAGAATACTGTATTTATTTTCCCCAAGATAATTTTTGCATAACAGGTGATGTTCTTTTTCAGAATAGCATAGGTCGCACAGATTTTTGGGGTGGAGATTATAATATCTTGCTTGAATCAATTATAAATAAATTATTAGTTCTTCCTGATGAAACAATTATTTATCCGGGTCATAGCGATAAAAGCACTATTGGTGAAGAAAAAAGATATAATCCGTTTCTTATAGAACTAATAAATAAAAATTGAAATAAACATATCTAATAGATATATTGTTACAGGGCAACAAAAAGAAGATAAATGTTAATTAAAAAAAACAGACCAGTTTATTATCTTGTCGTTTCATACTTCCTCCTCTGGATAATTCTCTTCGAGTTCATTCTCCCGGTAAATAAAATTCTTCCCAAACCGTCTATTGTTCTTGAATCATTTTCAGCTCTCTGGAGTTACTATAATTTGCCGGTAAATTATTTATCAACAATAAGTGCGATATATGTGTCTTTATTTTTGTCTTATCTTCTGGTAAAAGTTTTATCTCCTTATCTTAAAGAGAAAGACAATTCCATTACGGTTTTTATTAATTCCCTGGAATGGTTTTCCCAGTTTATCCCGGGAATAATTATTGGTCTTCTGTTGATATTCTGGTTTCCGGCTACCGGATATGTAGAGTTTGTTTTTGCGTTTGTTACCGCATTCGCATCAATCATGATAAAATTTCAGAATGAGTCTGATACGGCTGATGAAGAATATATTTTATCTGCACGGTCTTTAGGGTTAAATGAAAATGAAGTAACGAAAAAGATAATCTGGAAAAATGTTGAGCCTAAACTTATCGAACATATGTTTGATCTTCATTTGTACTTGTGGGGTATGTTGATTGTATTTGAATTTATTAAAGGCGGACCCGGTTTAGGTGAAATATTCAGAAAAGCATTAGAGTATGACGATCTCTCTGCGATCTTTTCAGTATTTCTTATTACAGGAATTTCTGTTTATCTCGGGACAATTCTTTTAAAATATATCAGGAAAAAATTTGTTTTCTGGAAATAGTTTTGAATAAGAACAATTTCATACTTAAGCTTAATTCAGTCGGCAAATATTTTTTAGCCGAAGCTGGAATGAAGCTTAACGTTCTTGAAGATATTAATTTCGAAATCCCGGTTTCAAGCGAAGGGTCGATAACTTCAATTATCGCTCCTTTCGGTTCAGGGAAATCTACATTGCTTAAAATAATTTCGGGAGTAATTGAAAAAGACCGCGGAGAAATCTTTTTTGGCGATTCTCAAAGCAGCAATAAAAATATAATCCCGTTGATTCCTGAAAAACCTTCATCATTCCCGTGGCTATCTGTCAGGCAAAATATAAAGTTTGGTTTTAATCTTACTGAGAACAAAAAATATAATTTGGATAATCTTATAGCCCTTGTTGGATTGGCAGCTTATTCCGATCATTATCCGGACAATAAAAGCTGCGGTTTCCGTTTCAGAATTTCTCTTGCAAGGGCAATGGCTTTAAATCCTTCTCTGATTTTAATTGATGATTCATTTAAACAAATGGACTTAGAGAGCAGGGAAGAAATTTATAAATTAATATATGATTTATCTTCTTCGGAGAAACTTAACTTTATTATTGCAACTACTAACCTTGTCGAGGCAATCCAGTTATCCGGTCTGATATTTTTAATGAGTGCTAAACCGGGAAAAATTGTGCACAGAATTGAAACAGGTGGAAAGTACTCTCCCGAAATGAGAAACCTTAAATCGGAAAAATTTTCTTCTCTAAAATCTGAAATTGAAGAAGCATTTCAATCAGTGCATTCACTTAAGACAATAAATTATTCTGTTTGAAATTCAGCTTAATGGTATAATTGTTGAAAAATTAAGGTAAGCTAATGCAGGCAAAAATAGAAGAACTTCTTAAGAAAAAAGAAGAGGCAAAGCTTGGCGGCGGAAAAGAAAGAATAAAGAATCAGCATGATAAAGGAAAACTGACCGCAAGAGAAAGAATCGAACTGCTGGTTGACGAAGGAAGCTTTGAAGAGGTGGATATGTTTGTCAAGCATCGCTCAACTGATTTTGGTTTGGAAAAACAGAAGTATTTAGGTGACGGTGTTGTTACAGGAACGGCAAAGATAGACGGAAGACCCGTCGCTTTATACAGCCAGGATTTTACAGTATTCGGTGGTTCTCTTTCGGAATCTCATGCAGAAAAGATAATTAAGGTTTTAAAATTGGCTATGAAAACAGGAATACCGGTGATAGGATTAAATGATTCGGGAGGCGCGAGAATACAGGAAGGTGTTGTTAGCCTTGGTGGATATGCAGATATTTTTTTATTGAATACACTTGCATCGGGCGTTGTTCCACAAGTGTCCGTAGTAATGGGTCCTTGTGCCGGAGGCGCGGTATATTCACCGGCAATTACGGATTTTATTTTTATGATTAAAAACACAAGCTATATGTTTGTTACAGGACCGAATGTTGTAAAAACAGTTACACACGAAGATGTCAGTTTTGAAAACCTTGGAGGTGCCGAGACTCACGCTTCCAAAAGCGGTGTGGCTCATTTTGTAAATGAAAATGAAGTCGAAGCCATTGCCAGTGTCAGAAAGCTAATGAGTTATTTGCCGTTGAATTTTATGGATAGATCTCCCAAAGTAGAATTTGATATGAGCTCAATAACTCCACAGGAAGAACTCGACTCAATAATTCCTGATAGTCCTAATAAACCTTATGACATGAAAGAAATTATTAATTTGATTGTTGATGATAATGATTTTTTTGAAGTTCATTCACATTATGCTGAAAATATTATTGTTGGATTCGGCAGGATAGGTGGGAGATCCATCGGTATCGTAGCAAATCAGCCTGAGGTTTTAGCAGGAGTTTTAGATATAAACGCATCTGTTAAAGGAGCCCGCTTTGTTCGCTTTTGTGATGCTTTTAATATCCCGCTTTTAGTTTTAGTTGATGTTCCCGGATTTCTTCCGGGTACTGAACAGGAATGGAACGGGATTATAAGACATGGTGCAAAATTGCTTTACGCTTTTTGTGAAGCCACTGTTCCTAAAATTACGGTGATAACAAGAAAAGCTTATGGCGGTGCCTATGATGTTATGAACTCTAAACATATAAGAGGAGATTTTAACTTTGCATGGCCTTCTGCCGAGATAGCAGTTATGGGTCCTAAAGGTGCAGTTGAAATTATTTTCAAAAAAGATATAGAGAAATCAGAAAATCGGGAAGCAGAAATTGAAAATAAATTAAACGGGTATATTGAAAAGTTTGCTAATCCTTACATAGCTGCTGAAAGAGGTTATATTGACGATGTAATCTTACCAAGAGACACTAAAATAAAATTAATAAACTCTTTCAGTTTGTTGGAAAAAAAAGTGGATACTAATCCCAGGAAAAAACATGGGAACATCCCCTTGTAAAATGTAAGTTATTAAAAAACTATCTGTTACCTAAAATTATCTAATTTTTTACTTGATAAAACGATAATGGAGAATTATATTGCGAAAGTGGGAAATACTAATTAGGAGACTTTTATGACGAAATTGTGTACTTCGGTTTTTGCTATAACTTTATTTGCAATACTCTTTGTGTCTTGCGGGGCAAATAAAGAAGTAACGAAAAATGAATCTAAGACCACGAACGATAATTATCCTAAAAGTGGTATAGTTGGAGAGATGCTTGAACAAGCCCGCCAATTTTATATACAGGCTTTGTCTAAACAAGAAAATGGGACTCCGTCCGAAGTAGTTACAAGCTATGAATCATCGTTAAGAATTATAAACAATCTAAGTTATTATCCCGGAATTGATGCCAACGAAGCTTATGTTGAACTTGAAAATTCTATCATAGAAGATTATAGAAAATATGTAGATGGTCTGCCGGAGCTTCCTGTAGATGTTTCATTATCGGCTTTAGAGGAGTGGATAGGGAAGGCTTTGCCGGAACTCCAGATGACAACAAATGAAAATGAAGAAGTTAAACCAATAATAATTCCTGCCGACGTTCCCCTGGAAGTTAACTCCTATGTTGAACAATGGGTCGAATACTTTACCGGAAAAGGAAGAAAGCATATGCAAGTATGGCTTGCCCGTTCGGGGAAGTATTTTCCTATGATGACCAAAATATTTAATGAGGAAGGTGTTCCGAAACAGCTTGTTTACTTAAGTATGGTAGAAAGCGGTTTGAATCCGGTTGCACGTTCCTGGGCGAGTGCTGTAGGATTATGGCAATTTATTAAATCAACTGGAAGATTATATGGTTTGGAAACTGATTTTTATTATGATGAAAGACGTGACCCGGAGAAATCAACTCGTGCTGCAGCGCGTCATCTAAAAGATCTTTATAATTCTTTAGGAGATTGGTACCTTGCATTAGCTGCCTACAATGCCGGAGAGGGCAGGATTAAAAAAGCCATTAGCAGAGCCGGCGATAATAATTTCTGGGCTATAAGAAAATATATTCCAAAAGAAACGAGAAGTTACGTTCCACAGTATATAGCAGTATGCTTAATCGGGATGGATCCTGCTAAGTATGGCTTTACAGATATTATATATGATAAGTATTACGAATATGATATATATAAAGTAGACGGCGCAATAGATATGGGATATCTATCTCAGGTAGCCGGGATAACACAGGAAACTTTGCTCGACATGAATCCGGAGTTAACTCAATTGTGTACACCGTTAAATTATTCTGGCGGCTATCCGCTTAAGATTCCTAAAGGTGGATACACCACTTTTACCTCCGGTTTGGAGAATGTTCCTGATTATGCTAAAAGAACTTATCTCGTTCATATTGTCAGGAGAGGTGAGACTTTAACCAGGATCGCTAATAAATATGGTATCACTAAAAATGAATTAGCTGAGGCTAACAATATTTCGACAAGAACCAAGCTTTATACCGGGGTTCAGCTAAAAATACCGGTTACTAATCCTAATGACAGGAACTTCGCTTTCAATACAAATACAATGACTGCTGATGATAACGGAGAGTACGTTTCTCCCTATCTCTCGCTGAATAAAGGAATAAATAATGAAGATGTATCTGCTGAGAATGATTCTACTAAAGAAAATCTTGTTAATTTAAATGATACACAAATCGAAGAAACAATAGCCGATAATACTGTTGAAGCTCCTGATGGAATGGCACCTGTAAATTACAGGGTTAAGAAAAATGATAGCCTTCTTGGTATATCCGATCTTTTTAATACAAGGGTAAGTGATTTAAGAAACTGGAATAACATTTCATATACGTCCACAATCCGGGTTGGTCAAAATCTTGTTATATACGTACCCGAGGAGAAGAAAGAATTTTATGCGAGCCTGGACAATCAATCACCAATAGAAAAAACAACTACACAGAATATTCAGGTGAACCCGGATTCATGGGTTTATCACAGGATAAGAAGGGGCGAAACATTAAGCTTGATTGCATCAAAGTATGGTGTTGGAATCAGCTCGTTGAGAGAATGGAATGATTTATCCGGTAATAAAATTTATGCAGGCAGAAAACTAAAGATTTATACAGACAAACCATCTTCATATTATGCTGATGAAGATGTTTCTACAACACGAACCTCATTGTTTCGTTACAAAGTAAAGAAAGGCGATACGATAAGCGAACTCGCGGAGAAATTTGGTGTTTCGTCAACGCTGATAAGAAAATGGAATAAAATGTCCAGCAATAAACTTATTGCTGGGAAGACAATAAAAATCTTTACAAATGAATCGACTTCCCTCGGTGATAATACCACTAAAAATTCTGCCAATGTAATTTATCATAAGATTCAAATTGGGGAGACTATTGGTCAAATTGCTGAGTTATACAGGGTTTCTTCTTCAAGTGTAAGAAGATGGAACAACTTGAGCAGCAATAAGATAATCGCCGGGAAAACCTTAAAAATATATTCGGATTCAGATGTATATGATATCCCGGAAAAAAAATCATCGAATGAAAAACCGGGAAAAATTTATACTGTTAGAAAAGGAGATTCTCTCTATTCAATTGCCAGACAGTATAACTTATCAGTTGCAAGATTAAAGGATATCAATTCATTATCAGACAACAAAATAGTTGTTGGACAAGTTCTTAAAGTTGATTAATAGAGAAATTTTATTTTCTTTTACTATTAGTTCTTAATTTTATTTTTTGATGTAGCCGTTAGGGGTGTTTTCCCGGGAAACCGGGATAACTGAGATTAAACCCTGAAACCTGATCTGGATAATACCAGCGTAGGAAAACGGGCTAAAGAATGATTAAAAATTTTAGCCGTTTCTGAACGGCTTTTTTTATTTCGGAGGATGTAATGAAAAATTTAATCATTCTTTTTTTAGTTTTAAATCTGCAGGCTATTGCACAACAATTAGTAATCTCAGGTTGGGTTTTTGATTCCGAAACCAAAACACCATTACAGGGATCAAATATTTTTCTTTCTACTGATGAAAAATCGGGGACAAGTTCAGACGAAAATGGTATGTTCATTCTTCAGGCAGAAGTCGATTCAACCGATTACTTAGTTATTAGTTATGTCGGTTATTTAACCAGGAAAATTTCAATACCCGGATTATTTAATATTCCTGCTGTGCCAACATCTGATGGAACTGTAATGTATTCAATCTTTTTAGATAAGAAAATCATTCCGTCACAAACTGTCTTGGTAGAAGCAAGTGTCGGGAAGGAGAGAATAACTCCTGTCACATTTGAAAAAATAAAAAGAAAAGATATCGAACAGAATCATACTGTTCAGGATATTCCCGAATTTCTCGGCAACCTTCCTTCATCTACTTTTTATTCAGAAGGTGGAAACGGGATAGGGTACAATTATTTAAGTATCAGGGGATTCGACCAAAGAAGGATTACAGTTTCTATAAATGGTATTCCGCAAAATGATCCGGAAGACCATAACGTTTACTGGCTCGATTTTCCGGATATTCTTGCAAGCACGGAACTAATACAGGTTCAGAGAGGTGCTGGTAGCGGAGTTTTAGGTTATCCTGCAATCGGCGGTTCAATAAATATTATTACTTCTGTTTTTACAAACGAACCTGAAGTCCGGGTTTCTGCTTCGATAGGAAGTTACAATACAAAAAAATATACAGCTGCTTTTTCAAGTGGACTGATTGACAATAAATATTCTGTTTATGCAAAGTTAGGGCAAATTCTTTCAGGCGGGTACAGAAATAATTCCTGGGTTAAATTCAATTCATATCATATTTCGGCAGTAAGGTATGATGAAAAACTTACAACACAAATTAATTTTTTCGGTGGACCTATCGAAGATGGTTTAGCTTATACCGGTTTGCCTAAATTTGCAATCAAAGATAAAAAATTAAGGAAAGAAAATTATTCTTACTGGGAAGCCGATAAATCCGGTTATACTTATACTACACTAAGGAGACCCGTAGA
This sequence comes from Ignavibacteria bacterium GWC2_36_12, assembly GCA_001802795.1. GTDB lineage: Bacteria > Bacteroidota > Ignavibacteria > Ignavibacteriales > Ignavibacteriaceae > RBG-16-34-14. Next base: position 45,499 of record MGZZ01000038.1, read on the forward strand.
AATAGAAAACTTCTCACAACCTCATTATGAACTTCTCAATGAATTAAAAGTAAACAATGATGTAACAATTAATTCCGCTCTTTTTCTTGTAGAAGGAGACGGCTTTTTTGATTTCGATGGTTCATGGGCTGATACTTCTTACTTAAGGCTAACACGCGAGTTTGGTTTTAACCCGGCTCAAAATCCGGGTAACGTACTAATAAGAGCTAAGGTAGAAAATACACAGTATGGTTGGATTCCAAGAATAAGTTTGGAACATAATAGCGGGGAGTTTATTGCAGGCGGTGAATTCCGCTTTCATAGATCAAATCACTGGGGAGCAATTAATTACGGTGAAAATCTTCCAGAAGGTTTGACAAAAGATTACTTTTATTATTTCTATAACGGCAGCAACGATATCATAAACGGATTTGTACACGAATCTTATAAATTAAATGAAGATGTGAATCTTCTCGGGGAACTGCAGGTTGCTTATCATAAATACAGAATTTTTAATGAGAAGTATATTGGCAATGATTTTTTTGTAAGTGATATTTTTGTTAATCCGAGAGCAGGAATAAATTATATTCTCAGTCCCTATCAGAATATTTATTTCTCTTTTGCAAGAGTAACAAGAGAGCCCCGTTTAAAAAATTATTACGATGCTGCCGAATCGGGCGGTGGAGCAATACCACAGTTTGGACTTAATTCAGATGGCTCTTATAATTTTGATAACCCACTTGTAAAGCCGGAAACAATGAATGATTTTGAACTCGGAACATCATTTAGTTTTGAAAACCTTAATGTTAGTTTAAATGTTTTCTATATGCTTTTTAAAGATGAAATTGTTGCTAACGGGCAGGTGGATAGGTTTGGTCAGCCGGTTACCGGTAATGTTGATCGGACAGTGCATCAGGGAGTTGAAATTTCATTAGCAGCTAAACTATTTGAATATCTCGAATTATTCGGAAACACGACTTACAGCAGGAATAGAATTGATAAAGGTAAATTCTTTTTAGATGCCGATAATATTCTTAACCTCAGCAGCAACAGGGTAAGCGGCTTTCCGGATTTTCTTGCAAACTTCGGAGCCAATTTTAATTATGAAAGATTGTATTTAAAGTTAACCGGTAAATATGTTGGTAAATTCTATTCTGATAATTATGATGAGAATCTGCAGAGCTATTTGAATTCTTATCCCGGTTTTGTCGAATATAATGATAATAAGAACGATGCTTATTTTGTTGCGGATTTCTTCGGAAGCTATCAGTTCACACTTTTTGATGCACTAGAGTCATCGAAGATTTATTTACAGGTGAAAAATATTTTTGATAATTTGTATTCAGCTTATGCAATAGGTAAAGAATTTTTCCCGGCAGCAGAAAGAAATTTTCTCGTAGGATTACAATTGGGATTATAAAAAAATCTTTGTGAGACTTAGTGTCTTAGTGGTAAATTAGAGTTGATATTTTTTCACCATTAAGGCACTGAGTTCGCGGAGAAATATTAAGTTACGTGGAGCTATATTGAAAAAATGTATCATACTCGCTAACGGAAAGCCGCCGAAAAAAAGTGTAATTCAATTCCTGCAAAAGAAAAATTACTCAGCTCTTATCTGTGCAGATGGAGGAGCTGATTACGCAAGGAAACTTGGTTTAATCCCCAATTATATAATTGGGGATCTTGATTCAATCGAAGATTCAACTCTAAAATTTTTCAAACATAAATCCAGCATAATTAAACTTAAACGCCAGAATGATACCGATGTTGAAAAATGCCTTAAGTTCGCAATTAATAAAGGCTTTAGTGAGGCAGTATTATTAGGTGTAACCGGCAACAGGCTCGATCATACTTTTTGCAACCTTGGAATAGTAATTAAATTTTTTAATAAAATTAAATTAAAGATAATTGCAGAAGAATCACTTCTTATTCCTTATAAAGGGGATGTTGTTCTTAAAACTTTTCCCGGTGAAATAATTTCTTTATACGGGTTCGATAGAAAAACAAAAATCACTTCAACCGGTCTTAAATATCCTTTAAAGAAGAGTACACTTCCTTTCGGAGAAAAAGAAAGTACAAGCAATGTT
>MGZZ01000039.1 GCA_001802795.1 Ignavibacteria bacterium GWC2_36_12
CCAATGACAAATGACAAAGTTGTATTCGGATTAAAAGGATTAGGATAGTTTTGCTTTAATTCAAATTCAGTAGGATATGTTTTATTGTTTCCATCATCTATCCATGTTGTTCCTGCATCTGTTGTTCTTAATACTAAACCGTAATCACCGGCTGCCCATCCATAATTATCTTTAATAAATATTGAATTCAATGGACCAAGCAAGCTGTCAACAACTAATTTCCAGGTATCGCCCCCATCTGTTGATTTAAGTATGACGCCCCTATAAGCTGTATCTGCCCCAACTGCCCACCCAAGATTATTGTCTATGAAATACATATCATTAATTAAATATGGACTTGTATGGTGTTGTATCCATGTTTGCCCATTATTGGTAGATTTTAAAAATATTGTGTTAGAATTCTGATTGTCAAGGTATCCACCGGCTATCCAAACATTATCATCGTTAGAAAATACTTTTTTTAACGGAAGGTCTGTCAGAGAAGGTATTGCACTCCAACCGTACACCTGAGAATATTTAACTATCATTCCACTCTCCCCAACAGCCCAGCCGCTTTTATTATTAAAACAAATAGAATTAAGACAAAAATTATCAGAACCTAAATTTTGCCAGGCTAAACTCCAATTTTTTCCACCATCATTTGTATGGAATATTCCGGCTCCACTTGAATTATCGGAATATCTTCCAACTACCCATCCAATTTGCTCATTTCTGAAATAGAAATCATTCCCGGAAAAAGAATATCCATTTAAATCAGGATTAAAATCATAGATTTGGCTCCAGCTATTTCCGCTATCAGTTGTTTTATAAATTTTACTAAAGCCTAATCCCCATCCAAATCCTGATCCTGTTAAACAAAATCCCGTAAGATTATTAACAAATACAGAAGTTTTGAAAATACCGCTGCCACTAAAAGAACCACCACCTGCAGAATATCTAAACTCCCATGTCTTTCCACCATCACTGGTAAAAAATATGTCCGCTGCGCTCTCAAAATGCAAACCTTGTATTCCCCCGACGAGAAATCCTACATCCTTATCGATAAAATAAATATCCTGAAACGGATAAGTTAGTTTTAGTATTTCCCAATCCATCCATTTAGTTGTACTTTTACAGATAATTGAAGACCCCCAAAACCCGCCAAGTAAAAGTCCCTCGCCGGATTCATTAAAATATATTTTATCTACTGGAAATTGAAATGATTGGACATCCTGCCACGTGACACCATCATCAATACTTTTTTTAATATTGTTTTGGGTAATGCCATCACTAACTGCAGCGTAAACTGTTGAACCATCGAGACAACGATATGAATTAATCCAATAAGAACTCTGTGATTTAATTGACCAGGTTTCAAATTGATCTTCTGTTTTACAAAAGAAATTAACCGTATCGGAATGTGCTCTGAAATATGCGGTTTTGTTATCCAGGAATTGTAAGTCATTTATATAATAAAATTCATTTGCAATACTCTGTTTCCATGTAATACCGCCATTTGTGGTTTTTAAGATTATTCCCCTGTTTACAATTCCATCAAAGTAACCACCGACAACTACTCCTGAATCCGGATGTTGAAACCACAATGAGTTATAATAAACATCCAGTATGTTCGGTGAAACATCTACCCAATGCGATCCTCCGTCTGAAGTTTTATATATCTTGTTATTGCCTGCTGCATAAAGATTATTTTCATCAATAGCATAAATTGAACCTAACCAGATATTAAAAATTTGTTTTTGTATTGACCAGTTATAATCCCCGTTACTTGTTTTAAGAATTATTGCGTAGCTTCCCGATGAATCGTAAGTCGTTCCGACAGCCCAACCTACAGAATCATTTATAAAATCAATCATGCTTATATACCAATTTTTATTGAATGGAAGAGGGTCCCAATTTTCTCCGCCATCAGTTGTTTTGTATAAAGTTTCAAACGAACCGACAAAACCGGTATTATCATTAACAAAATCAATGGAGGTTAACTGACCTCTAAAACCTTCATTCAAAATTTCCCACTGTGCATTTACGGCGCAGGAAGTAAAAACTAAGAGAGTAAATGTTAAAATGGATTTTTTCATATTTCATCTTTACCTGAGTAATACCAACTTCTTTGTATTAGAAAATTCCCCAGCCTTAATTGAATAAAAATAAATCCCGCTTGAGAAATAATTTGCATTCCATTCTACTTCATACATTCCTTCCTTTTGAAATGCATTTACAAGTTCAGCTACTTTTTCACCAAGCAGGTTATAGATGATAAGTTGAACCTCAGATTCTTTTGACAGTTCATATTTTATCGTTGTAGTTGGGTTGAACGGGTTAGGATAATTCTGGAATAATTTAAAAGAAATATCATTCTGTGGTTCAGAAGTATTTTCAATTGATGTAACTATATAATCAGTTAAAACAAAATCTCCCATTCCGGCAAAAAATATTTCCTTAGACCTGACTTTCCCTACCCCCTTAGCAAACCATGTATCAGTAATTCCGGCATCCGCACAATTTGGATTATGGCTGAAGTGAAAACAATTATAAAATGTGCCCGATGGAGTTTCAACCGTATCGCTTTTGCTTACCAATGTTACATCCAATCCAAATGAGCAGACATATTTTTCGGAAAGCGACCAGTTTTCTCCTACTTCAGCATTAAAATCATAAAGCATATCTTCAGTGCTGTCTGATAAATCCAGAATGAATACTTTATTATCCAATTCTCTTAAAAGCACATAGGGTTCCATTCCTTCTGTTGATAAGCCATAATACAGTTTCCCATTGATTCTTAAAGTATCAGTAATTCTTTCAGATCTTGGAAAGAGGTTTGAAGAGAAATTCCATTCATTATTAATGGCTAAAGGGAAATATGAAGAATCTTTGTTTGGAGATGAATGAGTTGAATATTTATAACGCCAAACCCCGGTACCCTCTGTGCCGATAAAAACATAGCCATTCTCATCAGAAGAATTTTTTCTATAAACAACAATGGAAGAAGCAGCCGCAATGTCTATATCCGGAATAACAGTAGGCTGCTGCCAACTTTTGCCACCATCTGTACTATAAATAAAAAACAGTTCATTATTGGACGATGAACCTGCGGCAAAAACATTTTCAGGATACAGCCGATCAATAGCTATTGTTTTAATTGTAACACCGCTTGCGTTTTCCCATAATTGAGCTTGAGGAAATACCACTTCCCAATTATCACCTTTGTCCGGCGTAAGAAAAATTACTTCATTCCAACTAATATAAACGGAATCCTGACTGCGGGTATTTATTGCCACAGATGTTGCTGTATCTCCCACACCATCAATATCCACTAATGGAAATGCTTTCCAAGTCTCCCCACTATTTGTTGAACGAAATGCTGCAGGTGATAAACCAATGCTTCCTGCAGCCCAGGCAAGCTCTCCCCACCAATGAGGATTTACATCAATCGAATTTATTACAGGCTGAAGATTTTCGTATTCGATTTCTGATTGAGTCCAAAAGTAGTATGCCCAACTACTCTGATACAGACCAGAATTTGCTCCTAACAGAATTGGTTGGGGTGCAGAATGCCCTGTGAAATAATAGCTATTAAGCGTGTTAACTCTATTAGCATTTTTATAAATGCCACTATCAGATACAATCCAATTAGTATCTATTGGGCGATAAATTTCTCTTCTAAAAATTAAAGTCGAATCTTCGTGCTCATAATCGGGTGCTACAGCGGCGAACAGTGTTAAACCGTCCATAGGTCCAGCACCCCAATGCTGGACTGTTAAAGCTGACACAGATTTGTTCTCAAGTCCTATCGAAACCCAATCGGGAGATTCATTTGTTGCAGAAGTTTCAAATATACCGTTTTCTGTACCTGCAAAAATATAATCCGAAAGCTGGTAAGAACTATTGTAGTCACCCTGTTCTACAGCAAGCGAAGTAATTATTTTATCCGGCAAACCAAATGACTGCAATTCCTGACTTAGTAATAAATTATTTGAAAGGATAATGAAAAGAATAAGTATAAATATTTTCATCATTACTCTAACCCTTAATTTTATATTCAGTTACATTGAATATTTATATTCCATATTTTATTCCATTGCAAAGCAGCTTAAAGACTTATTTTTTCTAATCGTAAACCACAATAGTATTAAATTTTGATTATAGAATTTTTGATTAGTTATAGAAATTCTGATAATCGTTCTCATTTATTTAAGCAATATTAATTTCTTTGTACTTGAAAAATCTCCTGCTTTGATGGTATAGAAATAAATCCGCTCGCTAAGACTGATGCATCAAATTCAACTTCATATTCTCCCGGCTGCTTTTCTTCATTAATAAGTGTGGCAACTTCATTTCCCAAAACATCATAAACTTTTAGAGTCACTAATCCGAAACCTGCCTTGCCGTCAGGCAGGTTCGCAATCCGAAATTTGATATTGGTTATTGGGTTAAATGGGTTTGGGTAGTTCTGATAAAGAGAAAATTCAGAAATAAATTCTTTATCAGAATCTACGCCCAATCCATATTCCGCCTTGAAAGGTTGCTTGAACGAATCTATTTCTAAATCGTTTACCATAATCTTTAGCTTAATTTCAAAATTGTCATAGCTATATACTGTAGAATCAAATTTAATCAGTAATGAATCAAATGGTGGATATAACGAATAAAACCATAATTCATATTCATTCTGATTAAGTGAGTCAATTATTAAAAAGTAACAATTATCAACATGAATATGTTCTTCTAGCGAGTCACGATAAAATAACCACGTATTAAAACCCGGCTCAACTGATATACTATCTATAAAACCGGGACTTGATAAATTTCGACATATGATTTCAGGTGAAGTACATCCTCCCCCAGCAACTAAAGTATCAACAGGTGGGAAAAAATATATTTGAGCTGACAGCTCTATTGAAAATAAAAGTGCTATAAACGTAATAAGTTTCATATCATTCCCCTTTTGTTAATTTTTTATTTCAGTAAAATCATTTTCTTTGTTGAAGAATAATTACCTGCCTGAAGTTTGTAGAAATAGATTCCCGATGCCAGATTCAGGATACCGGATGCCGGATTAAATTCAACTTCATACTCTCCCGCTGACTTCTCTTCATTAACAAGAGTTACTACTTCTCTTCCAAGAATATCATAAACTTTAAGATTTACGAATGACGATTTTCCCAAAGGGACAGGCGGAATTACGAATTTAATTTTTGTACTTGGATTAAACGGGTTTGGGTAGTTCTGGGAAAGTGAAAATTCCTTGATGGTATTGTCTGGATCATTTATTCCGACTACAGTTGTGTCACCATAAACTATTCCATTAATAATTGCCCCTTTTAGTATATCTTCATTACCTACTAACTCCCACTTCAACTGATAAGCCAAGCCTATATTTTTAATTAATGATAAATTGTAAAGAGGTGTGGATTGTCCTAAATAATTTCTTTTTCTTGAATTGATGTTCCATTCGTTGAACTCTTCTTCGTTTTCAAAAAGAATTGGATATTGACTACCGAATTGATCTACGTAAATTGTATCTCCTGTTTCAGCATTCAGATCAAGATAAAGTTCTTCATAATTTAATGTATCATTATCAAAATATGCCCTGTGGATTTTTCCGGATGTTGAATCGACACGGTAGCTGAATCCATATTCATTATTAATATCAAAATATGTGTTGTTATCATAAAGAAATGTTCTTGTTACTTCTGACACGGATATACGTTCTTCGATTCCTCCTTCACTTGAAAATCTGGAAGTATAAACCCATTTATTTCCAACTTTTAATGGAAACCAGCTAAATATATCCGTATCTAAAGGTAAATGTTTCAGAGTTACTATCGTATCTGGAGTAATTTCATATAAATTATATTTTGTTGCTGCATATAGTTTATCAGAAGCTGGTTTCTTATATATACCAACAATTTTTCTGTCTAAAACCTTATACTCATTAAAAGCTACACCATAATCGGTTGAGTGATAAATATGTCTTCCATCTGCAAGATAGATACTGCCGGATTGTAAATAATCTACGCTTAAATAAATTGGATTCGAGCTTGAATATCTTTCTGTCCAGCTGAAAGGCTCACCATTATCATCTGAAACGATTAAATGATTTCCATACATATTATCTATAGCATATATGTGAATTTCGTCATTATCATAAGAGAAATTATTTACGTAGGTTCTTGACGTATCAACAGTATAGAATGAAATTCCACCATTAATAGACTTTAGTAAAGTCAACCATTGACCCAAAAAAATAATTTTGTCGTCATACGGCGAGACGGATAATATTTCATATCCATTTGCAAGAGTATCCCAGGTATTTCCCCAATTAGTGCTTTTAAAATTAATACTATTGCCATAATCAATAGCAACAAATATTAAGTTAGTATCCTGGCGTGATAATTCGATGTTCGTGCTTCCTCCCCACATTTGAGGTGAAAAAATAGGTTGTTGTTGATCATACCTACCTACAAAAGGAAATCCTTCAGTTGAGAAATAAGTTCCTGCATAAATGTATCTAGAATAATCATTTTCCCAAAAATCATAATCATCAATTGAAGTATAATCTTGTCCCACCCAGCCTCCATGATATAAAAAAAGAGTATCTATATTTGAATTGGGTTCAAAACGATAAATACTGTGAAATTCTGATGGACCAAAAGTTCCGTTGCCAAGCCAGTAATGATCCAATCTGTAAAAAAGATTTGTACTACCTGATTGATCTTCCATCCCCTTAAGCTCGGAGAATGTATAATAATATTGTTGAGAAAACAGATAAAAAAGATTTGAGGAAAAGAGCAGGAAAACTAGAAACAATATTTTCTTCATAAAACCCCCTTCTAATAAAGGTTACATAAAATTTAAGGAATCAGAATCGAATTAGCAATGAATATTTATGGTGTGCTTCTTTGACGGAGTATTTCAAACAGAATAATTCCTGCAGAAACCGAGACATTTAATGATTGGATCTTCCCCATCATAGGGATTTTAATTAACAGGTCGCAATTATTAATAGTTAACTTTCTAATCCCCTTTTCTTCATTCCCGAGAATTAATGCAACGGGAATTTTATAATCAGCTACTGTATAAACTTTGGAATCATCTGAAAGAGATGAACCGATGATCCAGTATCCTTCTTCTTTTAATTGCAGTAATGCCTGTGCAAGATTTGTTACCTGACATAGTTTTATATGTTCTGTTGCACCTGCTGAAGTTTTAACGACTGTTTCGTTAATCGGTGCAGAGTTATGCTTTGTAAAAATTATTCCATCAACTCCACAGCATTCGGCTGTCCTTATTATTGCACCAACGTTGTGCGTATTCTGAATAGAATCTAAAATTAATAAAAGAGGATATAGACTTTTTTTCGAAGACGAAACTATTTCTTCAAGTTGATAAAACTTCTGCTCAGATTTTTTTGCCGCAACCCCCTGTGCATTTGGATTATTAGTAATTGATCTGAACCTGTCTAA
>MGZZ01000040.1 GCA_001802795.1 Ignavibacteria bacterium GWC2_36_12
CGGTTTAATCTTAAGATTGCGAGCTTATCAGAGGTGTTTGTCCAATAAATACGCGGTATATAAATGTTTGCCTCCGGGCCAATATCCATCCAGGCTGTTTTATTTTTTCCGAGATCGTAAACTCCAATTTTAACAATGGAAATTTCTTCTCCGGCTTTCGGATATTTTATGACGGTTAGTTTATTATATAATCCTAACTCGTCATCAAGATAAAACTCTTTTACTCTTGTTTGATCTATTCTCCAGTAAGCAATTTTCTTACTATCAGGAGACCACCTCCACGCATCTGTCAATCCGAATTCTTCCTCATAAACCCAATCGTATTCCCCGTTAATAATATTTTCGTTGCCGTCATTTGTGATTTGCCGTGTCTTGCCTGTAACCAAATCGACAATATAAATATTGGAGTTGTAAACATAACCTACATATTTACTGTTGGGAGATAATTTAACATTCCTTAAAGAGGGCGAGTTATCTTCAAGGGAGAATATTTTTTTGTTTTGCCGCTCAAAGATATAGTAAGCTGCCTGTGTGGAATATCTCCATATTTTTTTAGGAGGTCCCGAAAAAAGTAAAAACCTTTCATCATTTGAAATTGAATAGCTGCCTAAATTAACCAGATGTCCGTTATATTCCAGAGAACTTCCATTTACAAATATGGAGTTTTCCCCCGAGACAACATCGTGCTTAAGAATATCGGTCAGTCCTGTTTGAGGATTAACTTTTGTATGAGTAAATTCGGAGCCGTCAGGAAACCACTGAACATTTTCAAATTTCTTTTCTTTGAATTTGCTAGAATAGAAAATATCTTCAAGCGTTAAATTTTGTTGAGGATAAATTATAATTGTGGTTATTAAAAATAGAGTAGTAATAAAAAAAAATCTCACTGTTATTCCTGTATTTGTATAAAGAGACAGATAAAGTTAATGATTCTTAATTTGAATTTCGACAAGCAGGCAGGTTAAGGATTTCGGATAAAAAAATATTTAGATCAACAATCCCATGTTGTTATCAATCTCTTCATTTGGGCTTAACATTATGTAATAGTGATGTTTTGAATCCTCAAAATCAAATACTGATACTGTATTATCTTTTAATTCGCCATAAAAGATTTTTTTTGACTCATAATCAAAACCGTCGAATTTTTCCTTGTCGATTTTTAAATCGATAAATTTAGCTGTAGTAAAATCGTAAAGCGAGATACCCTTCGCATCTCCGCTGCCGGTAATTAATTCGTTTCTTTCAGAGTCGTAAACATTTATTTTTGTTATTGTAACTTCACCAACTATTTCAGCATAGGATGAATTCGACCGGTCGAATAATTTATTTATCTCTTTACCGCTTATAAGTTTGCCTGCTATATAGGCAACGATTCTTCTTTTATAAAAGTTCAAGATTAATTCCTAAGAACCATGAAGGTTCTTATTTTTTCTTCTAAGTAACAACTACCATACCTGTAAAGTTGTAATAAAAATACCTCTCTGAGAAAAAACCATAAGTTTAACCTAATGTTATTTTCTTCCCTTTTTCAGCTTTGAAGACTTTGATACCCTTGTGATTTTTAAGAATAGAAGCGCCAACCCAGTCAATTGCAGAAGAATCACCATGAACCAGGATCACATTGCCTGGTTTTAATTTCTTAACTATTTCCAGGAATTCTTCTCTTTTTGAATGAGAGCTAAAGCTGAAATTTTTTATTGAACATTTTACTTCGGAAGGTTTATCATTTCCTGTAATCTGTATCTTGTTTCCTTTTAGGGAGTTTGCAAATTTGTAGCCGGGAGTAGTTTCTTCCATGTAACCTACTGTAAAAATTGCTGATTTACTTTGCTTAAGCCATTGTTTGCCGAGCTGAAATGAAATTGTTTTTTCCAGCATCATCCCGCTCGATGCAAGAATAATCGAGGGGGCTTTAAAGAGGTCTTCGAAGTTGTCAACATCGTAAAGATTTTTTTGGGGAATCTTGCTTAATTCAAGCTCCGGGTTGGAATAATTGACAACATACCTGTTATAATCGTAAACACGGCTAATCTTAGCTCCGAGTCCGCCTGTATAAATATCTGTTTGAATAAGTTTCCTCTTTTGCATTAGTTCCCATATTGCTGCAAGTATCTCCTGGGTTTTCCCCAAAGCAAAAACAGGTACAAGTATAGATCCCCCGTCATTAATAATTTTATTTGCTTCCTTTGCAAATGTTTCCGCCTCATCATTCCAATTTTTAAGCAGGGAAGAATCTGTGCTGCCGTATGTAGTTTCAATTAATAGTGTGTCGATTTTAGTTTTTGGAAGTCCGGCTCCCGTCAGCAATTGCTGATGGTTTAGATTAATATCTCCCGAGTAAAAAAACTTCCATTCATTAAACTCTATTAGAATTCCTGCTGAACCCAGGATATGTCCCGCATCGAAAAAAGTGATTTTGATGGGTTCGGACGATTTATGTTTGTAGCCGGCAAGAAAAAATTCTTCTCCATAAGTTTTATATTCAATTGATTGAATAAGAAGATCAATTTCTTCATGTGAATAAATTTTAAGTTCTTCTTCTTTACCGATTTGTTCTTTTAAGATTGAAACTGAATCATGCAGTGTTAACTCGGCAATTGCACGGGTTTGGGGTGTAGAAATAATTCTGACATAAGGATGCTTTTGAACAAGGAAAGGGAGCGCGCCTATATGATCCTGGTGAGCATGTGAGATTAAAACAAAATCTACAGGAAGATCTTTTATTAAATCAAATGCCGGCAAAGCATCAAGCCCTGCCTTTTGCGGATGCATTCCACAATCGAGAATAATTCCTGTTCCTTCGATGTTTAGGTAGAAACAACTTGCTCCTATTTCACCGGCAGCGCCCAAAGGAAGGAAAGTATGCATTAGATTAATTACCCCCAATTATACGCAACATTGTTTTCGCATTTTTGTGTTTAACTAGTTTAGCGTAAATATAATAATTAAACAGAAAAGTCTCTTTGAAGTAGTTCTTGATATGTGATGCGACAAAAAAACCGGAGAAGCAAGAATACTCTCCGGTTGGAATTATTCGAAATATTTATTTTTTATTTGAGTAAAGTCATCTTTAGATTATATTTTTATAAACTCAACACGTCGGTTATTCGCTTTTTCCTCTGGCGTTAAGTTACTGTTAAGAGGTTTGCTTTCACCCCAGCCGGCAGCTTCAAGCCGGGACAATTCTATTCCCAAGCTAACCAAAGCATTTTTAACTGCATTTGCACGGTTTTTAGAGAGTGTTTGATTGAATGTATCATTCCCATCGCTATCCGTATGCCCTTCAACACTTAATCTTATTTCAGGATGGTCGTTCATTAATTTAGCAATTTCATTTATCACTCCCATAGATTCAGGTTTGATGGTAGCTTTTCCTACGTCAAAATAAATTCCTCTTGTAACAATTTTCCCATCTGTCATCAGGCGGTCATATAATTCAACGCCTCCTTCCGCAATCCTGATATTTTTAATCATAGAGGGATTACCCTTGTTAGCACCATGGCTTAATGCAGAAATAGTAAATGATGTTGGTTTCTTTTCAATGTTTGGGATATTCAAAACTCTTGTCTGATCAAAGTATACTTTTAATGCCCGCTGATTAAATGATAAAGCAATATGATGCCAGCCGGTTGTGCGTGAACTTTCATCGGGCTCACCCACAAAATCACGTGATGAGACTTTATTTGTCCTTATATCTATTTGCATCGTGTTTTTAAGATTCAGGTAATATGCTTCATTACCTTTATTATGAATGTAAATATCGAATTCGATAGTGAATACTTCAGGCAAATATTCTTTCGTTTTCATTAATGGGGAGATCTCGGTTTTGTTTATCATAAAAGCGATTACATTATCATCTCCGAATTTTGCTATCTCTGCATTTCCACTAAGTAAATTCCATTTTAAAGGAAATTCACCATGCTTTTCGTTTATAAGGTTATCCTCAAAAATTATTTTATCGCCCGAAACAAAATCATACTTTGACCAGACTTTAAGTTCTTCCTGCGGGACCATATCCCGCGGCGATTGATCTGTTTCTGAATTTACAAGAGTATCTTTATCGGTAGGTTTATTAGCAGGATCATTTTCCGGCTTCTTTCCCTCGCTGTCATCTTCCCCACCTTTCTTTATTGCTTCTTCAGTCTCTTCAATCCCTTTATCGATCGTTTTGTCTACTTCTTTCTCTAATTTTTTCTCGACCTTTTTCTTGATTTTTTTCTCAATATCAAATTGCCCAAATGTATTAGGAGAAAAAAACAAAATGCAAAAAAATAATGTTAGCAAAACAAATGGTTTCATTATGCGCCTTTCAATAATGAAGATTAAATTATTAAAAGTAATGTAACTGCAATATAAAAAATACAGCAAAGGAATTGATAAAAAGGGTAATATCTCAACTGTAAAAATGAATATAAGTATTCATTTCTCTGTCGTCAAGGGGAGGAGGTTAATAAATTGTAAATGATTATAAAAATAAAAGCAGCAATGTTAATTTTTTATTGCCCAGATAACGTCTGCCAAAGCATAGCTCTCTTTCTCAAACTGAAACTTCAAAAGATAATCAGGATTAAAGCCGGTCATATATTTTTCGATTCTCTCTTTAAGCCAGGATATTTCAGCTTTCAATTTCCAGTGCTCTCCATCTGGTGAATAAAGAACAATGAATAACCTGTTCTTGAGATGTTTTCTTTGCTGCTGTGACTGATAGCGGTAAAGCCATTTTATTAATTCATCTGTTTTTTTTACTGCCTCATTTATTGGATATGGAAAGTTCTTCGGGAAGATAGATGTTTTGTGATCGAATTTTACACCATCGATTGTAAAATCGACAAGCTTGTCTTTCCCATCGAGAGCAGGCTGTACATTCGGCAGGGAACAGAAAATTTTCTCGACTGCCTGCGCAGACCAGAAATTAAACCACCGGTTTAAGGAATAATCAAAATATTTTTTGTAATCAGGTTTCTCTTTGAAGCGGATATTTGTTTCGTGGAGTAGTTTTTCGAAAGAGTCTATCTTGTAAATAAAATTTGTCAGGCTGTCGAAATAATCATTTTGTTTTTGTCCCCACTTGTATGGATATGATAATCTCTTTTTGAGTTCGGATTCTACCTCGATAAGATTCATTTATTCCATTGGTCATTCATTGTCATTTGATAGTCATTCAATTGTAGTTGGCTCAAATCAATCATGTAATTTTGCAATCCTGTAATTTTGTAATCTTTCAGTCACTTTCTAAATAAAAAAATGTATTCATGTTTAAAAATGTAAAATCCTCCTGCCAAAGCTCTGTACCTCCACAATTCCTTCTGACTCATTTTCCCTTTTGTCTCATCAAAATTTTTAACTATAACAGATTTTAATTTATAACCCCGCTTCAGCACTTCCTGCATTGTATAAAAACCGAGAGGAATCCATTCGCCTTTTGAATATTTATCCCCGATTACCAGGGCAAAATATCTTCCTTTGTCAAGCAAAGGATATGTTTTATCAACAATCTTTCCAAATAGTTGGAGAAATTTCCCGATGGTTTTTGCATTTGAAAGATCATTTTCTTTCTTGCTGAATTTGATAATATCCCAATAAGGGGGGTGCATTATTAAGAACTGTACTGATTTAATTCCAATTCTCTGTAACTCTTTTTTATAATCGAGTTCTGAACTATCTGCATTAATTATTTCTGTAACAACCTCTTTCTTCTCTGATTTTTCCTTTTCAACAAGTTTTTTAGCAGACGCAGCTATATTCCCGAGCAGTTCTATTCCGATGCCGTTCCTTTCGAGTCGTTTAGATTCAATTAAAGTTGTGCCGTTTCCAAGAAAAGCATCGAGAACCCATTCTCCTTTTTTTGTGAATCTCCTTAGAAGCTGGTTTGGAATCTGCGGAATAAAATTTCCCCAGTAGGATGCTTTATGTTCACCGGAACGGTCTCTCTTTTTTAGCACCCAAAGGCTGTCTGTTAAAATATCATTGTATTCTTTCCACCTGTTTAGGTTCAGGTCGTTTATCTTCCCCTTTTTTTCTTCTTTAATACTTTTGATCAGTCTCTTGAGATAATATTTACTTCTTTCAAGCGTATAGGTATTAATTATCTGCTCAATTTCATTCAGCAAATATTCTGAGTTTATAATTTCTGTCTTACTGTTGAGCGTTATATTAATTGTGGGGCTAGCAGGTGAAAAATTCTCAACCCTTGTTTTAATCTTTACAAGATTTCCTTTTAATGATTTAAGGTCATCACAGGCAAGCAACTGTTCGAGATCATCAAGATTTATTTTTTTCATTTTGCATTAAATAGTGCGTAGTCAAAAATAAAAAAAATGAGGATAAAACTTTTTTTTAACACTGTTGAATCCCCCAAAGTTTATTTAATCAGACTTCGGCAGCAATTTTTCTTCCGCTTATATATTCTTCGAGCTGTTCTATAACAAAAGTTTTTTCATCCAATACGGCTTTTACAACATCGCCTATGGAAATAACCCCGACAAGCGTATTATTATCTATTACCGGCAAATGCCGGATTCTTTTGTTTATCATAATTGCCATACACTCTTCAGCAGTCCTGTGCGGGTGAACAAACAAAACTTTATCAGACATAATTTCTCTAACCTTAGCTTCTTTAGACGATTTTCCGAGAAGAACAACTTTTCTTGCATAGTCTCTTTCGGACATAATCCCCGCAAGTTTCTCGCTTTCCATCACTAATAAAGCACCCACACTGTTATTTGCCATAACCTGGAGAGCTTCAAATACAGTAGCATCTGCATTCACCGAGTGAATACGGTAACCTTTACCCCTGAGTATGCTGGCAACTGTTTTTGTCATCGTTATACCCTTTCGTTATTGTCGGATTTTCTGGAGGAGAAATGCCATCTTCTTATCTTAGGATAAAAAGGATTTTATGGTATTTCCAAACCGGTAAATGGGAACATATGATTTTAAGGTTTTATTGTCAATCCTTTTTTTAGCTTTAAGAATAAAGTTTTTGGCTAATATTAAAAGGGATTATGAACGAGTACGAGTCTTTGTGGAAATTTTGATTACTTTACCAATCCAACCAAATCGATTTCCTTCCCCTTCAAATCACTTGCAGATGGCATTTTATTGTTAAGAAGTAAAAATTCTCCCGCCACGACCTCAGCATCCCTGTTGCTTCCTATAACGGCTGCAACTTTATTATTCTTAACTAAGAAAGTTATAAACTCTTTTGAATTTATATTTCCCCATGTTATGGTTTCATCCCAGTCTTTTGCATAACCGGCATAACGGATGTTTAATCCTGCCTGTGCGGTCCAGAAGAAAGGCTGCTTATTAAATTTGATTTTCTTCCCTGCCATATTAAATCCTGCAATCCGTCCCATCTGCTCTGCAAGACGCCAGTGCTCTATTCTTATGTTATTTCCATTATAAGGAAACGTTGCAATATCTCCTGCTGCAAATGTGTCTTCATCCGCCCGAAGATATTCATCTACTTTTATGCTGCCGTCTTTTTCAAGGTTAATACCTTTAATAAAATCAGTTGCCGGTTTAACTCCGATCCCGATTACAACGAGATCACATTCAATTTTTTCACCATTTGAGAGCACAACCGAGCCGACTTTTTCATCCCCTTCGAATTTTGATAACTGTGTGCTTAGCTTGAACTTAATACCATGATCTTCCTGGAGATTTTTAATAAGGTTGCCAATTTCATTACCAAAAATATTTTTGAAAGGAACTTCTTCCGGTGCAACAACAGTTACATTTAATTTTCTTTCATGCAGGCTGTAAGCCGCTTCCATCCCGATAAAACTTGCACCGATCACTACTGCTTTTGATGCTTTCTTACAAGCTTCTATTATTTTGTCACAATCTTCAAAACTTCTTAAATAAAAAATGTTTTTTAGATTTGCACCGGGAATATTGATATTTCTCGGCACACCACCGGTCGCTAAAAGAATTTTGCCATATTTCATTCTGTTATTATCATCAAAGATTATTTCTTTTGCAGCAACATCAACTCCTTTAACTTTTCTGTTAAAGAGAATTTCAATCCCGTTTTCTTTATAAAAATCTTCTCCTCTGAGCGGCATCCATTCAGGCTGAGCTTCTCCCGAAAGATAATCTTTGCTTAGGTTCGGACGATCATAAGGAAATCTGTTCTCTTCTGTTATCATCATAATTTTTCCGGTATAACCTCCTTCGCGGAGCGATTGTGCGGCTGCATTACCTGCTGCGCCTCCGCCAACTATAACATAATTTCTATTATCAGATGAATTTAATTTAATCATATCCGGTATACGTGATGTTTCAAGTTCTTCCGGGACTAAAACTATAATATCATCGCCAGCAATTTTTGTTTCATACTTAGGAAGAGAATCTCTTGCCGGAGGATCCAGCAGATTTCCCGTTTTTGCATCAAAGCAAGCATGGTGCCAGGGACACATTATTACTCCGTTGCAGAGTACTCCTTCTGAGAGTGGAGCACCATAGTGCGTACAATTAGCACCCAGTGCATTGTAACTATCTTTAATTCTTGTTAGAAGAATTTCCCTTCCATCTCCAACAGAAACTGCTTTCATCTCGCCATCCTTCAGATCATTTACTTTTGCAGCCTTGATTTCTTTTAAGCTCATCGTTTCTCTTTTAGGTTTGTTGTTGAATATTGTTTCTCTTAAATATAAAAATTATGAGTATGCATACACAAATTATTTTAGATTTTAGGTTGAATTTGTTCCCAAAATCCAGAAGATTTGAATAGTTAGTTTAATTTGAAAAGATGGGGTGAATTAAATTTCAACAAATAGAAAAAGGAATAAATTTTTTCATGTTACAAAAAACCATTAACCGACTTCAGTATCTCTGTGAAATAATTCCACCATTATTAATAGAAATCCCGGGAAAAGACTTTTCTTTTAAGCCTTCTGAAACCAAGTGGAGTAAAAAGCAAATTCTCGGACATTTAATCGACAGTGCAGCAAACAACCATCAAAGGTTTGTAAGAATACAGTTTGAAGATGTTCCTTCGATTACTTACAACCAGGATAACTGGAATAATCATAGCTATCATAACCAGGTTGATTCCA
>MGZZ01000041.1:0-7705 GCA_001802795.1 Ignavibacteria bacterium GWC2_36_12
CTTGAAAGAAAAGATATGAAATCTCATAATCCGATAAAAAGATTTTTAACTAAAAATATTCCAAATCTTTTTAGCGGGCTCCCGGTTTTTCTTCTAACTAAAGTATGATTAGCAGCCTTAAAACAGTAATCCGTAAAGAACAATTTGAACCGGGGATAATCGGTCTGGTAATAAATCCATTTTATATTGCACGCAAAGCATTACTTGAAAGTATTAAAGAACTCGGGGATAATATTTCCGGCAAAACGCTCGATGTCGGATGCGGAACCAAGCCTTACGAGAAATATTTTAAATCGTCGGAATATATTGGGCTTGAAATTGAAACAACGGTTCATCGTGAAGTAAGTAAAGCAGATTTTTTTTATGACGGCACAAAATTTCCTTTTAATAATAATGAATTTGATTCTATAGTAACCAACCAGGTTTTTGAGCATGTCTTTAACCCGGATAGTTTTTTAAATGAAATAAACCGGGTTCTGAAAAAGAACGGAATACTTTTATTAACTGTACCTTTTGTCTGGGATGAACACGAGCAGCCTTATGATTTTGCACGGTATTCTTCCTTTGGAATTAAATCTGTACTTGAAAAAAACGGGTTCGAGATAATCGCTCACAGAAAAACTGTAACAAATTTCGGGGTGATAATTCAGTTAATTAATGGTTATATCTATAAGATGACTGTGAGAAATAGTTTAATCAGGCAGATCGTAACAGTCTTGGTGATGTTCCCGTTGAGTATATTGGGAATTATCTTATCAAAGATTCTCCCGTCAAATAAAGATTTATATTTAGATAATATTATCCTGGCTAAGAAGGTAAATGATTTATAACTTTTGTACACTCTTCGATTCCAATTATCTTACGAAAGGATTAGCTCTTTACCGGTCCCTGGAAAAACATTGTGAGAATTTTCATCTTTACATTTTTGCTTTTGATAAAATTACTTTAGAGGTGTTGAGAAAACTTAATCTTTCCGGAACAACTGTTATTTCACTTAAAGAATTTGAAGATGATGAGTTGATTGGGGTGAAACCGACACGAACAAATGCCGAATATTGCTGGACTGCTACTTCATCAACTATACTATATGTTCTTGAAAAGTATAAAGTGGAAAGCTGCACTTACGTTGATGCTGATATTTTTTTCTATTCATCTCCCAAACCGATTTTCGATGAACTTAGGGATAAATCAATTCTTTTGACAGAACATGGGTATTCCACGGAATATAAAAGGAAATTAAAATTCAGCGGAAAATATTGTGTTCAGTTTATAACATTTAAAAATGACAAATACGGTTTAACTGCTTTAAGATGGTGGCGGGAACGCTGCCTCGAATGGTGTTATGCATATTATGAAAATGGAAAGTTTGGAGACCAGTTGTATTTGGAGGATTGGACAACCCGTTTCCAGGGAGTTCATGTTCTTCAACACCCGGGCGGGGGTGTAGCTTTGTGGAATATTTCCAGGTACAATTTTGAACCAGCGATGAATAAAATAATTGGTATAGATAAAGCTGGCGGGAAAAAGTTTGAGGTTATATTTTATCATTTTCATTATCTTAGATTTTATAAAAATAATATTATTGAATTAGGAAGAATATATTTTGGAGACATTATAATAAATGTTTTCTATAAACCTTACATTAAGCTGCTGATGGAATTGAAACAGAAAATATCAACAATAGATAGTTCATTTGATCCTAACGGGGCAACAAAAAAGCCGCTTAATTGGAAATCACCGGTTATTTATGTTTTAAGAAAAATTAAAGGGACATATAACATTTTTGATTTAAACAAATTTATAAAAAGCTAATGGCACATATTATTCACCTGAAAACTTTTTCCGAGAAAAGAGGGAATTTATCCGTAATAGAGAATGAAATTCCTTTCGATATTAAAAGGATTTTTTACATCTACGGAGTCGATGATTCAGTAAGAGGCGGACACAGGCATAAAACCACTGTTCAGGCTGCAATCTGCATTAATGGAAGCTGTGTCGTTTCCAACAATGATGGAAAGAAGAAAGAAGATTTTCTTCTCGATCATCCGAGTAAATGCCTTATACTGGAAACAAAAGACTGGCATACAATGCATAGCTTTACTTCAGAAGCGGTTTTGCTGGTGCTTGCCTCAACAAAATTTGATCCTTCCGATTATATCTACGGGGAATATCCATCGTGATTGAATATGAAAATCTTTACAGGGCAAATGAAATTTTGCTAAAGGATTTTTCCGTTTCATTTCAAAACACGTTAAAAAGCGGCTGGTTTATTCTTGGAAAAAATGTTGAAAATTTTGAAAAAGAATTTGCAGAATATATTGGAAGTAAATTTTGTGTGGGGGTTGCCTCAGGTCTTGATGCGCTAATTTTTTCTCTTAAGGTTTTTGATTTTGAAAAAGGAAGTGAAGTAATTGTTCCCTCTAACACCTACATTGCAACAATCCTTTCAATTCTTCATTGCGGACTTAAACCGGTTCTCGTTGAACCCGATATACGAACCTACAATATTGATCCATTAAAAATTGAAGAAGCAATTACTCCTAAAACAAAAGCTTTGATGATTGTGCATCTCTACGGAAAATGCTGTGAGATGGACCCGATAATTTCCGCGTGTAAAAAATATAATCTTAAATTAATTGAAGATTGTGCACAATCGCATGGTGCAAAGTACAAGAATAGAATATCCGGAACTTTTGGTGAAGTTAATGCGTTCAGCTTTTATCCCACAAAAAATCTTGGAGCTTTAGGCGATGCCGGTTCTGTAAATACCGATGATGATAATATCGCAAAGGCTGTAAGAAGTCTAAGGAATTATGGCTCAGAAAAAAAATATTATAATGAAAGAGTCGGTTATAATTCACGGCTCGACGAAGTGCAGGCAGGTTTTCTTTCTGTTAAGCTGAAAAGACTTGATGAAATAAATGCTCATAAAAGAAAACTTGCTTCTATATACCTTAAGAAATTAAAAGATGATTTTGTTAAACCGTTTGTTCATCCCGATTTTTTTGACGTTTATCATATATTTAATATTAGGCATCCTAAACGTGATTCACTTAAAGAGTATTTATTAAAGAATGAAATCAAAACAGATATTCATTATCCCGTTCCACCGCACAAGCAAAAAGCTATGCAGGGAATTATTAAAGGGAATTTTCCAATCTCAGAGGAAATACACAGCACAACTCTAAGCCTTCCGATTTCATTTTTCCACAAAGATGATGATATTTATAAAGTGATTGAAACGATGAATAAGTTTTAATCAGATTGAATCCAAAATCTTAGCAAACCCTTCCGCAATTAGTCTCCGGTCATATTTTTTAATGACACTTTCATTTGTCCGGAATGAAGCAGCTCTTTCAAAAAACTCTTTACAGTCCTCATCATATTTGAAGACCATTCCCGCATTAGCTTCGGTGATAATATTCTTTACCTCATCATTGTCGTTGCCAAAAGCCAGGATAGGTTTTCCGGCTCTGAGATATTCAAAAAGTTTTCCCGGTACGTGTCTTTTTTCAGTAGCACAAACAAGAAGGTAGGAGGATTTTTTTAATTCCTCAATCATTTTTAGGTAAGGAAGAAATCCAACGTACTCAGTTATTTCATTTAAGTTGTTCTTTTCAATTTCCTTTTTTATTAAAGGGCTAACAGTCCCAATGAATTTAATTTTTATTTTTCTTCCCGTATCAATTTCCTTTCTTATTCTTTTCCATAGTTCCTTTGGATTCTGGTAATCAAAAATGTTTCCTGCGTGAGTTATTATTTCTTCGTCAGATATATTCACCGGCGGAATTTTCTGAAAATCATCTTCGTTGTATCCCCAATAAAGAATAAAAGATTTTTCTTTAAGGAAAGAGTATTTTTTTATATAATCTTCCTGTGTTGATTTTGTAACAAAAATAACCCGTGAAGCATGCTTCAAAATTTTCTTCTCGAGGTAATTATCCAACTTTACCGAGCCCCTGCTTCTCGTTGCACTTTTATAATAAACTATATCAATCCAGGGGTCAATTAATACAGGAACAAAGGGGAGATGAAATATTTTGCTTAAACGGTATCCGACAATATGTGTGGAATGCGGAGGACCTAATGATACTACGGTATTGTAATTATCACCTGATAAAATTTCTTTTCCTTTAGTTACTGCCGGAAAAAACCATCCGACGCGTGCATCCGGGATAAAAATATTAAATCTTATCCAGAGAGATAATTTATGAGTCAAACTTCGATTTTCAGACGAAACAGTTTCTGATGCGATCAAAGGTTCATCTTTTCTTTTGCCCATAAATTTTTTATAAATACCGAATGGCTCAACAGATTTTGCTTTAATCACTTTTAAAGCAGAAGATACTTCCCTGAGAAGGCTTTCATCCTTAAAAGAAAATGAATCTTCTTTTGCTGTTAAAACAGATGGCTCCCAGTTAAATTCCGGCAGATGTTTTATTATTTTCAAAGGCCAATGTAGCGTAGCCTTTCCTGAAGGCGGCCAGAAATATGTAACGAATAAAAGTTTTTTCATTTTAATAATTCATTATTGAAGTAAATTTATGAATAAATTAAGATAATACTGATAAGGATTTTATGATTCTTCTTTAATTTTTTATCTTTATCCGTAACATAAATTTGATTATTTATCTATATGAACCTGAAGTTGAAAAATATCCAGAAGTTTATGGTAGTGGGCGATAGAGTTTTAATAAGACCTGAAGAGGATTCCAATAAGACTTCAAGCGGACTTTTTCTGCCGCCGGGAGTTTCTGAAAAAGAAAAAATTCAAAGCGGGTATGTCATTAAAGCTGGTCCCGGTTATCCTACTGCTACTAATATTGAAGATGAACCCTGGAAGGAATCGAAGGAGCCTGTAAAGTATATTCCTCTTCAGGCTAAAGAAGGAGACCTTGCAATCTTTCTCCGCAAGGAAGCTTTTGAAATAGAATTCGAGAAAGAAAAATTTCTAATTGTTCCGCAGTCGGCAATTCTTCTTTTAATTAGAAATGATCTCGGTTTATCTGACGAATAATTTTCTTATTAAAAAGGAAGTATTTTATTAATTATTACTTTTAAGCGGGGATATTTTCCAATATAAACCGGGTCTTCCTCTAACTCTTCATCAATAATATTTTTGTTTTTGTCCAGGGACTCATCATAAGCAGCATTCAAATGGGCTTGAAGCGTTTCTTTGGTATCTGCACGTGAGACGGGTAATCTTAAATCGCAGCACTCATTGAATAAATCTTCCCAGGGACGGTCGGAAAGTTTTGATATATCTTTCATCGTATCCTCTTCTAATAATATCGGATATCAATCACTAAAGGGAATGTATTCTTATTCCCAATTCAACAACAAAACACTAATTAAAAGTATTATGAGTAAAGGAATAGAAAATTTCGATATTAGTTTTATCAACAATTTCTTTTTATTTTCTCTTTCAAAAGAGCCTACCCAGTCCCCCTTTTCAACCGACCATTCGGAACCGTTCTTGTCTATATATTTCATTGACAGTATTGAATTTTTATTTATGCATTTAATGCCACTATTGTTTATCACAAATATTATTCCCCTTAAAATCTTTCAATTTTCTTAAAAATTAAATAGTTTATTTATGGTGCGGTAAAAATTTCTTCAACAAAGAATTTCTTTTCGTACCCTTTTAATTTACAAAAAATTCTATATATGAGCTCATATTCCCGGTTTTTTTGTAAAGATCAAAAACAAACAATATCCTGATTACGAAGCTGGGTAGTGGTACATCCAGCTTTCAACTGATTCCTTTCGTGCTTATTCCTTTGCAGTTGATTTAATCTTAGGGAATAAAGTTGACTATGCACAACTTCATAAAATCTATGCTGAAACCTATGAAGGCGAAAAACGTTATTCTCCGGCTCATATAATACGTGTTGAAACAAAACCTGTTTTGGGTAATCCAGAACCTATAAGGATTAGCACTTCACACGTAGAGAGACAAAATTTAACAATGCGTATGCAAATGAGAAGATTAACAAGATTAACCAATGCTTTTAGTAAAAAACCTACAATTTACAGTGCGCAGTTGACTTACATTTCTTTTATTATAATTTTATGAGAGTTCATCAGACATTGAGGGTTACACCTGCAATGCAAGCTGGTGTAAGTAAGTCTATCTGGAGTTGGGAAAACTTATTGGGAATAAGTGAAAGAAGAAAGGTAGCTTAACCCTTTAAAAATTAAAAAGAAACGCCTTCCGAAGAAGGCGTCAAGCTTAAGATACTATCTTAAGCGCTGTTAAAAGTAATGCAAAAATACAAACAAAATATATACTTGTCAATAACAATTGGTGTTCCATGAGTAATGAAAGAACTATTGGATATATAGACGGTTTTAACCTTTATTTTGGGTTAAAAACTAATAATTGGAAAAGATATTATTGGTTAAACTTACAGGCATTAATGCAAAATTTGCTAAAACCAGAACAAGATTTAATTCATATCAAATATTTTACTACACGGGTTTCGAGTCCGCCAAGTCAAGTGAAAAGGCAAGGAACATACATAGAAGCACTGGAAACACTTAAAGATTTTAGTATTTATTATGGTCATTTCCAACCAAACACTAAAACCTGTAAAAAGTGCGGTGATATTCAAGATGTCCCTAATGAAAAAATGACAGATGTTAATATTGCAGTAGAAATGTTAACAGATGCTTTTGAGAATAAATTTGATACTGCCTTATTGATTTCGGCAGATAGTGATTTGGTTGGTATGATAAAATCTATTATACGTTTATTCCCTGAGAAGAAAATTGTGGTTATTTTCCCGCCTGCAAGATATTCGGTTGCCCTTAATACAGTAGCAAAAGGTTCTTTTACAATAGGAAGAAAAAAACTTGCTAAAAGCGTTTTCCCTGACAGCGTCACGAAGGCAGATGGATTTATTTTAAATAAACCCGACAGATGGAAATAATTCTTTCCCTCAAAATGTACCACTACCGGAAGCTGCTAAAAAGGAAACTTAGCCACCTTTTTGTTATATTAAATAATAAAGCATAATAATGAAAGACAATTATGGTTGCTAATATTGAAATGATTAAAGTGATTTATTCGAAATACAAAAATAGGATTGCGACTATAAGGAGGCTGGCTAATCATCCCCTGACATATAGTGAAAAGATTCTGTTTGCTCATTTATGGAGGAAAATTGAAAAAGAGTTTGTAAGAGGAAAAGATTACGTTGAATTATCTCCCGACAGGGTTGCAATGCAGGATGCAACTGCCCAGATGGCACTGTTACAGTTTATGTCGGCAGGAAAAAAAACAACAGCTGTTCCAACAACAGTTCATTGTGACCACCTGATACAGGCACAGGTTGGTGCAAAAGACGATCTTTTAAGAGCAACTGAAGAAAATAAAGAAGTCTTTGATTTTCTTGAAAGCATTTCAAAAAAATACGGAATAGGATTCTGGAAACCGGGTGCAGGAATTATTCACCAGGTTGTTTTAGAGAATTGTGCATTCCCGGGTGGAATGATGATCGGAACAGATTCGCATACACCAAATGCAGGTGGGTTAGGAATGATCGCTATTGGTGTCGGCGGGGCAGATGCAGTTGATGTTATGGCTGGAATGCCATGGGAATTAAAATGGCCGAAAATTATCGGGGTTAAATTAACTGGAAAAATGAATGGCTGGACTTCGGCAAAAGACGTTATTCTTAAGCTTGCAGGGATTTTAACT
>MGZZ01000041.1:7786-8743 GCA_001802795.1 Ignavibacteria bacterium GWC2_36_12
TGTAATATGGGCGCAGAAATCGGTGCAACAACTTCTGTCTTTCCGTTTGATGAAAAAATGTCCGCTTATCTGAGAATTACAGATCGTGCGGATGTAGCAGCGCTTGCTGAAAATCTTATGGATGAACTCTCTGCTGATCCTGAAGTTCAAAAAAATCCGGGAAAGTATTATGATAAGATTATCGAGATAAATTTATCCGAACTCGAGCCGCATCTTAACGGACCTTTTACTCCCGATAAAGCATGGCCCATTTCCCAAATGAAAGAAGCTGTGAAGAAATACGATTATCCAGATAATATTAAAGTAGCTTTGATAGGAAGCTGCACTAATTCAAGTTATGAAGATATTGACCGAGCAACAAACGTTGCAAAACAAGCCCTTGAAAAGGGACTCAAAGCCAAATCGCAGTTTACAATTACTCCAGGATCGGAACAGGTGAGAGCTACGATTGAGCGTGATGGACACCTTTCAACATTACAGGATTTTGGCGGGCTAATTCTTGCAAATGCCTGTGGACCGTGTATAGGAATGTGGAAAAGGATGGATATCAAAACAGGTGAAAGAAATACAATTGTAACTTCTTTCAACAGGAACTTTGCTAAACGAAATGATGGAAATCCGGAAACACTTGCATTTGTTGCAAGCCCGGAATTGACAACCGCTTTAGCTATTGCAGGTAGTTTATCTTTTAATCCTTTAACAGACGAACTTGAAAATGAAAAAGGGGAGAAGGTAAAACTCGATCCTCCCACTGGAGAAGAACTGCCGCCGAAAGGGTTTGATAAAGGAGAAAGCGGTTTTATCCCCCCCGCTAAAGACGGGGCAAACATTGATGTAATTGTTAAACCCGGCAGTGAAAGGCTTCAGCTTCTAAAACCTTTTGAACCATGGAATGGAAAAGATTTTGAAAATCTTCCCGTTTTGTTAAAAGCAAAAGGGAAGTGTACTACAGATCAT
>MGZZ01000041.1:8850-38268 GCA_001802795.1 Ignavibacteria bacterium GWC2_36_12
CAAAAATATTTTTACGGGCGAATATAAATCTGTTCCTGAAGTTGCCCGTGCATACAAAAAACACGGACATGGCTGGGTTGTTATAGGTGATGAAAACTATGGTGAAGGGTCGAGCCGTGAACATGCGGCTATGGAACCAAGATACCTGGACGGGAAAGCAATTATTGTTAAAAGCTTTGCACGAATTCATGAAACAAATCTTAAGAAACAGGGGATGTTGCCTTTAACTTTTGCTGATCCAAAAGATTACGACAAAATTCAGGAAGAAGATAAAATTACTCTGAAAGTTTCTGAATTAGCACCGGAAAAGCCTGTTAAGATGATAATCAAACATAAAGATGGCACTTCAAATGAAGTTGTTCTAAACCATACCATGAATGGATCCCAGATAAAATGGTTTAAAGCGGGGAGTGCACTTAATCTGATTGCAAAAAGCCAATTGAAAAATTAAAAGATTACAAGATTTAAATCAAAGCTTTCAATTTTTAATATTATATAATTTTATATCCAACTTTTAATATAAAATTAAATTGATTGTATCCTTGTATTCTAGGTGCATCACCGGTTGAAGGATATAAAATTAAATTATAATCGATAGTTGGTATAATAATTAGTGGAGTTAGAAAATCTAATGTTAAACCTGTTGAAAGTTGTAAAGCCGTTTCATAATCATATCTCGGTTCAGTCTTTATAACCGGATTCCATCTATAAATTCCCATTCCTCCCTGAACAAATAAAAACCGGATACTTTCCAATGGATGATACCTGTAAGAAGAGAAGAACGAGAAAGTTTCAAATTTGGTATCAATAAATTTGAATGACCCATAGGAAATATCATAAGGAACTGAATTATAAGTTACTGATGAAACCAAGGCATTTCTTTTATCAAAATAAAATGAAGCTTCAAAAGAATAAGTAAAATTGTTGCCGTAAGAAACTTTGTAATGGCTTACTTCAGAACCTTTAGCCATCCCTAATCTTGCAGTATGTCCCAGACCAAGTGAAAGGATTATACTTTCAAGAGGAGAATAACTTTCTTTGTTATTTCCCCGATGAAATAATAAATTATCGTTCAGCTCAAAAGTAAATTGAAAAGTTTCGTAAGGGAAAACCCACTGTAAATAATTTGGATAGTGGACATTGTGGGAGACTCCTGCATAACCCATTGAGAATTTATACTCAAAAAATTCTATTCCGATATTTATTCCATGTGTATAGTAATTTTCTAAATAAGTTTTTATTCCTCTTGAAAAATTACCGAAATAAAACTCCTGGAAGAATGAAAAGTCATTACCAAGTCTTAACGGCTTCCAGATAAATGAAAGTCCTGTTTGAAGCGAGGCGTCATTAGGGAAATCAGACCAATCGCTAAATAAAGTTTTAAATGAAGATTGACCATCTCCGTTATCATCTCTTTTATCAAATGGTTTTGAAATACTTAAGCTTATCGGCATGGTGAAATATTCATTTTCTACCGTAACGAAATTTATACCCAAATTTAATTTTGTAGGTGGTGGATCATAATTAGTAAATGTTTCTCCACTAACAGTAGTTGCTTCATATTTAACTGCAGGGCCTAAATTCATCAATGAAAACCCAATGTTAAATTTATTATTACAAAAGTCAGGGTTGTAAAGCAATCCGAGGCTTAGGAAGAACCCTTTGACAATAACCCCGCCAAAGTGGGTATAATTATATCTTAGTTGAGCGCCTCCGCTGAAGTTTTCATTTATATCCTTTGCATAACCTGCTGAAAAACTTCTTTCATAATAATGAAAAGTCTTACTGCTATAACCTTCGGGATTATTAGGGTCCATAACCGCTCCCTGAATCTCTCCAAAATCCCAGTTTTCATAACTTAAACCAAATGAACCGATATTATCTTCTTTATGATATAAAGAAAGGTTAGTTAAAGGATATGGTCGTCCCCTGCTAACTAATTGAAAAGGATTTCTATAAAAGGAAATTTTTGAATTCTTAGTCAAGGTTAACTTAGCAGGATTATAAGTAAGTGCATCATCATTGGTTAAAGAGGAAACTCCCTGCCAACCGGTTCCAAAAGTTGAGACTGAATGAGGGAGATTAACAAAATAAAATGCCTGGGTATTTTGTGCTTTAAGATCGAACAGAAATAAGATTATAAGTAAAAAGAAGATTAAAAGATTTTTCATTTTTCCCCTATCATTTCCATCATAGAATATTTATAAGATGAAATATATTATTTGCTTATGAATAAAAAAACTCAAAATTAAATTTCATATGTGTTTGTCGAGTCCCAATTGAGCGAAAATTTTCCACCGATATAGTTACATAGTATTCCTATTCATAAAATGCTATTTTTAAAACTAAAACTAGGAATTACTAAGCTTAATGACTTTTCTCAACCCGGCTGTTTTATTTGGATTATTAGCTGCATCTATCCCTGTTCTCATTCATCTTTTTAATCTTAGAAAGCTTAATAAGATTGAGTTCAGCACTTTGGCATTTCTTAAAGAATTGCAAAAGAACAGTATTAGGAAAATAAAGCTTAAGCAATGGCTTCTTCTTGCATTGAGAGTTTTAATAATTTTACTTTTGGTTTTAGCTTTTGCAAGACCAACCCTCGAAGGTGTCGCGATTGGAGGAACAACCTCTGCTGCCAAGACTACTGGTGTTTTTATTCTCGATGATACCTTCAGTATGTCAGTTGTTGATCCTGATGGTTCATATATTAACCAGGCGAAAGAATCAATAGAGGAATTGCTACGAAATCTTCAGGAAGGAGATGAGGTTGCCCTTCTTCTCGTTTCAGATAAAATGAAAGATGAGATCAAGCCATCAACAAATTTAACAGAACTTTCCAAAAGAGTTGATGAAGTAAATCCTTCGAACTCGAGCGGGTACTTGCATGATGCTGTGGTTAAAGCATCGGAAATTTTATCAGAGTCTGATAACTTCAACAAGGAAATCTACATTTTCTCCGATTTTCAAAGCAGCAAAATCTTAAAAGAAGGTTCTCTTTCCAGCCTAAGCCAGTTGCTTGATGAAAAAGTAAAAATATATTCTTTCGATTATTCAGGAAAAGATATTTACAATATTGGAATTGACGATATTAAAGTAGAGACACAGATTTTTGAAAAAGATAAGCCTGTAATTTTTAATGTAACAATTACGAACTATTCTTCGGGCAGTGTCAACAATCTCGTAGTTTCCCTCTTTATAAATAATGAAAGAATTGCTCAGCAGAGTGTTACACTTGAGCCGGGGAGTTCGTCAGTCTTAACAATGGAAGCAATAGTGAAAGAAGCAGGATACAATGATGTTTTTGCAGAAATTGAAGATGATGATATAATCCAGGATAACAGGCGATACACTACTCTTTTTATTCCTGATAAGATACCAATGATGATTTTTTATGAGGATGAAGCAGACGTACAATTTGTTGATTTGGCTCTCACTTCTTCCGGGAGTGATGAAACATTTAATATTTCGCGGAAAACCTTACGACAACTTTCATCTGTAAACCTTAACCAGTATGATATGGTTTTTATTGTTGGCTCGGAGATATCGGAATCAGAAAGATTAAAGCAATTTGTAGAAAACGGCGGAGGATTATTTCTTGTTCCCGGAAGCAAAACTACTTCGGAAAGTTTTCAGAAGATGCTGAATGTATTTAATCTCCCTATAGTTAAAGGCTTTTTTGGTGAGGCAGGGAAGAAAGATAACCCTGTTTCTTTTGACAAAGTTGAATATGACCATCCGTTATTCAGTAACCTTTTTACTAGAGAAACTAAAAAAAATATTGAATCGCCTGATATTTATCGTCATCTTCGTATTGATCCGCAGGGGAAAGGAATCAATATTATTTCGCTGATGAACGGCTCTTCTTTTGTGAGTGAGTATAAAATTGGGAGCGGAAAAATTTTAGTTTTAAGTACCAGTCCTGTATTAAGCTGGTCCGATTTACCGGTTAAAGGTATATTTCCACCACTAATAAATAAATCCGTTTTTTATTTGACTGCAAAAAAGGAACCGGAAGTAAATTATCTTGCTGGTGACGAAGTTAATATTAATCTTAAAGGTAAAAGTGTTTCTCAAGTTAAAATCGAAAGACCTGCTTCGCAGGGCGAGCCGGATAATACTGGAGAATTCATTAATCCTGATGAGATTAATCAATCAGGATTCTTTACTTATTTGAATACTGATTTAAACGGGGTCTTTAAAGTTTATTCAGACAACCGGCTTACAGATGAGTTTTCCGTTAACCACGATCCGCTTGAATCGGTAGTAAAATATATAAGCAATAAGGAGTTTGAAGAGTATCTTTCAGCTATAAATTTTAAAGGAACGCATTTTCAAATAAATAAGGATGAAAATCTTGTCGAAATGATTTTACAGGCGCGTTTCGGATCTGAATTATGGAAAATATTTATTCTTGCTGCAATTATTACTACTTTAATTGAAATGCTTGTTGCAAGGAATGTTAAGAAAGAGATGATGCAAGTTTAAGTTATGGAATGGTTGTATGAAATTGTTTATAATTAATTCAATTGTTTATTTATACCTTATACCCTATTCCGTTATACCTGAGCTATAGATTATAAAGGTATAAGGAAAAAATGCATTTTCATTAGTAGTAAAATTATAATAGAGAGATAATGATAGAAATTCCTCAAAAAATAGTAGAACGTGCTTTGCTCGTAGCATTGATAAAAGGAAATGTTGATTCCGATATTGTTAAAGAGCATTTAGATGAGCTTGAAGAATTAGCTTCAACTGCAGGGGCTGAAACTGTCAGAAAAATTGTTCAGGCGAAATATTCTGCTGACCCGGCATTTTATATTGGAAAAGGAAAAGCCGGGGAACTTATTGATGTTGTTGAGAAAGATCAGATCGATGTTATGATCTTCGATGATGACCTTTCCCCTACCCAGGTAAGGAATCTTGAAAGAACCTTAAACAGGAAAATTATAGATAGGAGCGGTTTGATTCTAGATATTTTTGCATCGAGGGCAAAAACAAGAGAAGCTAAAACCCAGGTCGAGCTTGCGCAGCTTCAGTATTTACTGCCAAGATTGACAAGAGCCTGGACTCACTTATCAAAACAGTATGGAGGAATTGGAACAAAAGGTCCCGGTGAAACACAGATTGAAACCGACAGAAGAATTATCAGGAACAGGATTAGTCATCTTAAAGAAAATCTTAAGAGGATTGAATCACAGAGAAATATACAAACACGGGGCAGAGAAGAATTTACAAGAATCTGTCTTGTTGGGTATACCAATGCAGGGAAATCAACATTGTTCAACAGGCTTACAGATTCCGGTGTTCTTGCAGAAGATAAACTTTTTGCTACTCTCGATTCCACGACAAGAGCAATAAACTTTAATAAAAACAGTAAAATACTTTTAAGCGATACTGTTGGTTTTATTCGAAAATTGCCGGCACATCTTGTCGCATCATTTAAAAGCACTTTAAACGAAGTAAGAGATGCCGATGTTATTCTTCACGTAGTAGATATTTCTCATCATTATTTTGAAGATCATATAAAGGTTGTAGATGAAACATTAAAGGATCTTTCAAGTGATAAAAAAACAATAATACGAATATTCAATAAAGTCGATATTCTGAAAGACAGGCAGAAAATCAGTTATGTTATGAATAGTTATGAAAACGGTTTAATTATTTCTGCTGAAAAGGGAATTAATATTCCTGCGCTGGTTGATAAACTTATTAAGATAAGCGAGACAAGTTTTGTTGAAGAGAATATTGCATTAAGTTTGGAGGATTCAAAAACAGCAGCTAAGATTCATTCACTGGCAGAAGTGCTCGATACAAAATATGACGATTCGAAAATCCATATTAAATACAAAACTAACCGTCATAATTCCGATAAAATAAAGAAGATGGTTCATGGAAAATAAAACTAAACATTCAAAACTTTTCTTAACAAGAGCCAATGTCCTGGTTCAAGTGCAAGAGCAAGTTCAAGTCATGAATTCAAGCATTCATACATTCATACTTTTTCCTAACTTTTCCAAGACTAAATCTTTCAGAATGGTCTATGGCACAAAATAAAATTTTAATTGATGGCGAATCGCTCTCTCTCGATGAGATAGAATTATTTCTTAAATCAAATCCCAAGCTTGAAATAACTGCTGAAGCAAAAAAAAGAATAAATAAATCCCGCGCGCTTGTTGATAAATGGGTAAATAATAACGAGGTGATTTATGGCGTGACAACAGGCTTCGGTGAATTTGCGAACGTAAGCATTTCAAAAGAAAATATTCTTGAACTCCAGGAAAACCTTGTTGTTAGTCATGCTGCAGGAAGCGGGGAGTATCTTCCTCCTGCAATTGTAAAAATTATGATGCTGCTAAGATTGAATGCTCTTGCAAGAGGATATTCGGGGATAAGATTATCTACACTTGAACTTATGATTAAAATGATTGAGAATAATATTATTCCGGTTATTCCTTCGCAAGGTTCTGTTGGTTCAAGCGGAGATTTAGTGCAGCTCTCTCATCTCGTTCTTGCTATGATTGGAAAAGGGAGAGTTTATGTTCTTAAAGACATTGAAAAAGAAAACATTCCCGAAGAAAAAATAATATCATCTAAAAATGCTTTTAAGAAATTTAAACTTACCCCTGTAAAGCTTGAAGCAAAAGAGGGACTGGCATTAGTAAACGGCACACAGATGATGGCAGCTTATGCTTCATACATTTGCATTCGTGCAAACAAGCTTAAAAAACTTGCCGATATTTGTGCCTCACTTTCTCACGAAGCTTTGCGTGCGACTGATAAAGCTTTCTTTGATAAAATACATAAGCTAAGACCCTATCCCGGGCAAATTGCCGTTGCAAAAAACGTTCTTTCACTTATAAAGAACAGTGAAATAAGAAAATCGCATCTTAAAAATGATCCTCGAATTCAGGACGCTTATTCTATCCGCTGCGTACCGCAGATTCATGGTGCTTCAAGGGATGCAATTGATTATGTTACTTCAAAAGTTGAAATAGAAATTAATTCAGTAAATGATAACCCGATAATTTTTGCCGATACAAATGAAAAGATTGAAGGCGGAAATTTTCACGGTCAACCGATTGCTCTTGCAATGGATTTTATGTGCATTGCTTTATCTGAACTTGCAAATGTTTCAGAGAGAAGAATTGAAAGAATGGTGAACGGAAACTTAAGCGGATTACCGAGATTTCTTGCTGTTAACGGCGGACTTAATTCAGGCTTAATGATTGCACAATATTCCGCTGCAAGTTTAGTTTCTGAAAATAAAGTTCTTTCTCATCCTGCAAGTGTTGATTCTATTCCAACTTCCGCAAACCAGGAAGATCATAACTCGATGGGTTCTATTGCAGCACAAAAATGTTATAAGATTTTACATAACCTTGAAAATGTTTTAGCAATTGAACTTATGACAGCAGCACAAGCCATAGAATTTCTTAAGCCATTAAAGTGCGGTGAAGGTACATCTGTGGCTTATGAAGAAATCAGGAAAGTTATAAAGCCTTTAGTTAAAGACAGAATTTTATATGATGATATAAAAAAGGTTTTGGGTATTGTAAAAGATGATAGTTTGGTAAATTCAGTAGAAAAGAAAGTAAAGTTATTATAAGATGGAATTCCTTTATCTCATAGTCGGATTATTAGCTGGAGCAGTTGTTTCTTATTTATTAGTAAAGAATAAATTTGCAAACCAAATCGGCAAAGCAGAAGAACGAAACAGGATTTACGAAGAAAATATCAAGCAGTTTAATGATGAACTTACAAATGAACGGGCAAAAGTAATTGAACTGAATTCTTCTTATTCTTCTCTTCAGGCAGATTACAACAACCTTCAAAATAAACTAAGCGAACAGAAAGAAGAGATAGAACAACTTCAGAAAAAATTTACAACTGAATTTGAAAATCTTGCCAACAAAATCTTTGAAGAAAAGACAACAAAATTTTCCGAACAAAGTAAGACTAATCTTGCCGAGATTCTTAATCCTTTAAAAGAAAAAATCTCCGAGTTTGAGAAGAGAGTTGAAGAGACAAATAAAGAAAGTATCAGGGGAAATGCTTCTTTGCGTGAACAGCTTCAGATGCTGAAAGATATGAACCAGCAGATTACGCAGGAAGCTAAGAATTTAACACAGGCTTTGAAGGGAGGAACGAAAACACAGGGAAGCTGGGGAGAATTTATTCTTGAAAATATTCTTGAAAAATCGGGACTCGTAAAAGGAAGAGAATATAAAATTCAGAATGTTATAATTTCTGAAGAAGGAAGAAGATTTCAACCTGACGTGATTGTTAATCTTCCTGAAAATAAAAGTGTTATTATTGATTCAAAACTTTCCCTTCTTGCTTATGAAAAATTTATTTCTTCGGAAGATGAACTTCAAAGACAGTTATCATTAAAAGAACATATTACTTCAGTCCGAAATCATATAAAGAATTTAAGCTCAAAAAATTATCAATCGCTTTATCAATTAGAGAGCCTTGATTTTGTATTAATGTTTATGCCGATTGAACCTGCATTTGCTTTAGCTGTTCAGAACGAACCGAATCTTTTTAATGATGCGTTTGATAAGAATATTGTTATAGTCAGTCCATCAACATTGTTAGCTACACTAAGGACAGTCGCAAGTATCTGGCGGCAGGAAAATCAGAATAGAAATGCTCTTGAAATAGCAAGACAGAGTGGGGCTTTGTATGATAAGTTCCAGGGATTAATTATGGATTTAATTGATCTTGGGAAGAAAATGGATACTATGAAGGACAGGTATGGTGATCTTATGAGGAAACTTCATTTGGGGAAAGGGAATCTCGTAAGCAGCGTTGAAAGAATTAAAAGACTTGGAGCAAATACAACCAAGTCTCTTCCTCAGCAGCTGCTGGATAGAGCAGATGATGAAGATGAATCTTTTGAAGAAAATGAAAATGATCTTTTCGAAAATAATAAATAGATACTACTGGTCACACTTCGACTTCGCTCAGTGTGACAACAAAACTATTAGTCATCCTGAGCGAAGTCGAAGGATGACGAAATCATTTCAATGTTAATCTGCCAACCAATTTCGTCAAAAGATTTTGAATTGTATTATGATCTACGTTGGAGAATACTGAGAAAGCCGTGGAATCAACCTAAGGGAAGTGAAAAAGATGAGCTTGAAGATAAGTCGATCCACGCAATGGTTTGTAATGAGGATAGAACCTGCCTGCCGGCAAGGCAGGTTCCTATCGGGATTGGCAGAGCTCACTTTAATTCGGATGAAGAAGCACAAATAAGATACATGGCTGTTGAAGAGGAATGGCAGGGAAAGGGAATCGGCAAAATGATACTTTCTTATCTTGAAGGAAAAATTAAAGAAAAAGGTGCCAAGGTTATTATTTTAAATGCACGTGATATTGCTGTTAAATTCTATGAAAAAAACGGGTACGAAATTGTAAAGGAAGCTCATACACTTTTCGATGCGATTCCTCATTACAGGATGAGGAAGGTGTTTTAATAGATTACTATATCTTGTTAACCTACTTCTTATAGTACTTCAAAGCATCCGGCAGCCATTTTTTAATATCATTTATTCTTGTTTCATCTGAAGGGTGAGTGCTTAAAAATTCCGGGGGCTTTTGTCCCTTGTTGATTTCAGCCATTCTTTGCCAGAAATTTACAGCCTCACCCGGATTATAACCTGCCATTGCCATAAATATTAAACCGAGATGGTCGGCTTCACTTTCCTGTGTCCTGCTATAAGCTAAAATCCCTACTGTAGATCCGACTCCATAAGCTGTTAAAAATAAATCCTGGGTTAATTGTGGTTTATCTCTAAGTGCAACCGATAGTGCCGCACCGCCAAGTTGTTGAATTAAACCCTGGCTCATTCTTTCATTTCCATGTTCGGCAATTGCGTGGGCAATTTCGTGTCCAAGCACAACAGCCAATCCAATTTCATTTTTTGTAACCGGGAGTATGCCGGTATAAACTACAACTTTACCGCCGGGCATACACCATGCATTAACCTGTTCATCTTCTACAAGGTTAAATTCCCATTTATATCCTTCAAGCCTGTTGCTTAAATTATTTTGTGCAAGATATTCTTCGACAGCGTGTTGAATATTTGTTCCAACTCTTTTTACCATTGCAGTATTCTTTGCATCTTTACTCACTTTATTTTCATTCAGGAATTCATCGTACTGCTGGTAACTCAAGGAAAGCATTTCATTTGCAGGAATCAGGTTTAGCTGGGACCTCCCGGTTAACGGAACCGTGCTGCACGATAAAATTGAAAAGGCAGTTATTATACTTAAAAATAGAATTTTAAGCTTTTTCATCTATCCTCCAAAAGAAATTTATTTTGTTAAACTTGAATAAACGGGTAAACTATTCTAATTAAAATTTTGGTGGGATTCAAATATCTTTTGCAGGCTGGTATTATTCAATAAGTACTATAAAAGAATTACCTGCCCGCAAAACAGGGCAGGTTGCAAAAACTATTTCGCTACAAGTTCAACTCTCCGGTTAAGTTTTCTTCCATCTTCCGTTTCATTTGTTGAAACAGATGCAAGCGGACCAACTCCATCCGGGGTTAAACGGTTTGAACTTATCCCATATTTTGTTGTAAGCTCTTTTACGATTGCCTGGGCTCTTCTTTTTGAGAGGTCGATATTATATTCAAATTTACCTTTATTATCTGTATGACCAACAACATAAAGATTTAGTTTCGTATCCTTTTTAAGGAGATTTGCAATTTCTTTTAATGTTGGCTCAGATTCCGGTTTTACATCGGCTTTATCAAAGTCAAAGAAGATTCCATATAAAGTGATCTTACCTTCTGCTTTTATTCCTTTTAACATTTCATCAGCATTTATTTTGATAAGATCGTCTTCCATTTTCGTTTCTTCAATAATGTCAATCATATAAATTTTCTTTTTATCACTGTACTCTTTACCTGCAACTACAACGTATGCAGTTCCTCCGCCTTTAACAACTTTACCTGCTATAAAACAGGTTCCTCCTGAAGTTGCTGAACCGGCATGCATAAGAATATTTGAATTTGTCGGGTATGCATTTTTATCATAGAAAGTTCCAAGCCACGAACCGCCTCCGACTTCTTTACCAACATTCCTGTCTTTAAATAAACCCTTGGCAAGAATTTGAAACCCGGCTTTCTCCATAGCTTTCTGATAATTTACATAGATCTGTGTTATTGTGGTGTTATCCTCAAGCTCATAATAAATCCTCGTGAATTTTCCTTCGACATCCAGCCATTCACTAATCATTTTATATCCTGTAACCGGGCCAGTAGCAATAGAATAAGTAGAATAGTCCTGTTCATCGTAATAGAGTATGTGAGAACCGGGATACCTTGTTATTAGTGGATGATCTTTGCTTCCTTCAATATCTGATTGTGCAAATGATAAGGGAGACAAAAGAATAATTGTTAATAAAAAAGCAGATAAATTTTTCATCTTTAATGACCTTGATAAAGATTCAATAAGTTAATTTTATATAACCCCTCCTAGCCTCCCCTTTATAAAAGGGGAGGCTAGGAGGGGTTTATTTCATTAAAATCATTTTGCGTGATAAGTTAATATCTTTTGTTCTTAAAACATAAACATAAATTCCACTAGACATTTCGGCAGCATTCCAGTAAGCTTTGTAGCTTCCTGCTGCAAGTTCTTCATTTACAAGAGTTGCAACTTCTTCTCCCTGTATATTGAATACAGTAAGATTAACAAAAGATTCTTCAGGTAAATTGAAATTAATATTTGTTGTCGGGTTAAACGGATTAGGATAATTTTGTTCTAAACCAAACTTGTCAGGAATTTCTCCATTAGTGATATCATCAACATCTAAAGGATATCCATCAAAAGTAAAATGATCTACTAAAAACCATGTTCCTACATGCGGAACCTGCTCATCAGGAGGCAAAATTGTAACCGTAATGTTGGCTTCAGTAGCTTGCCAGCCAACAGGATTATCCTCATCATATTCCATCGGGATTTCAAAACCAAGATAAGTTCCGGTTACTTCATTAGAGAGCATAACATGTCCTTCAGCCCCGCCTTCAACTGTCGTGTTGTAAAATACAATTTCAATGTAAAGCATATCGCCACCCTGCGGAGAAAACTTATAGCTTCCTTCCAATGAAATATGATTTTCTGAAACTGGGAACGTTTGCTGAGAAGGCGAACCCGTATATATTATCGGCACAACCGGGCTGCCTCCGGCATTGAGAACTTCGCCACGCACTGCGAAATTTCCTGTATAAGCATCAGTTGATTTTGTTATAGGTTCAAAGAACCCGGATATATTGGTTGGTGCAGACCAGCCGGTTGGAGTATTTCCGCTCCAGCTTTCAAACCCATCATTAGGTACAGGGTTTTGTGCAAAAGAATTTGTTGACCAGGTAAACACTAATACAATGAGCAAAATATACA
Organism: Ignavibacteria bacterium GWC2_36_12; assembly: GCA_001802795.1. GTDB lineage: Bacteria > Bacteroidota > Ignavibacteria > Ignavibacteriales > Ignavibacteriaceae > RBG-16-34-14. The sequence continues at coordinate 21,268 of MGZZ01000041.1, forward strand.
GTGAAACATTTTTCATGTTCATTTTCTCCCGTTAGATAATTAGTAATGAAAGTGATAACTTGATCAAAAGTAATTTTGTTATAGGGGTTTAACAATTACCCAAATGAGGTAATTTATGATTTTCAGTTTGTATAAATAGTTCGGGTAGATAATGAATTTTTTATAGTTGATGAATAAAAAGGCGGACAAATTCCAATTTACAAACCTCAAATAACAAACAAATAATAATTCGGAAAATTCAAAAATCTAAACAGGTTTTGCTTAATTGGTATTTGAAATATTATTTATTGTTTGGGATTTGTTATTTGAAGATTAAACTAATCTATCTTTTAGTGCCTTATTAACTGCTTCTCCCCTGGAATTAACCTGCAGTTTTCTGTAAATGCTTTTTATATGTGCACGTACTGTATGCCCGCTGATAAATAATGCATCAGCAATTGTTTTGTAATTATCCCCGTTACATAACATTTCAAGAATTTCGGATTCTCTTTTTGAAAGTGGTGATTCCAGGTTCGGTCGAAATGATGAAATAATTCTTCTGGCTATGCTCGGACTCATTGGCGAGCCGCCTTCTTTTACTTCTTTTATTGCTGCTAATAGAGCTGCGGGTGGAGTATCTTTGAGCAGGTAACCCGTAGCTCCTGCACAAAGAGAATTAAAAACAGATTCATTATCCTCCTGAACTGTAAGCATAATAAAATCTGTTTCAGGAAGTTTTTCCTTTAAAATCTTAACACCTTCTATCCCGGACATTTTTGGCAGATGAATATCCATCAAAACAACATCTGTTGATTTTTTCGAGATATTCCCGACAGCAGTTTCACAATCACTGTAAGTTTGTTTACAGGAAAACCCGGGCGAGCGGTCAATTATCAACGAAAGCATTTTCCTGATTTCACTGTCATCTTCAACAATCGTAACGGTTATTTCTTTAGCTGACTCAGACATGTTTTTTATTTTTTTACTTTTACAAAAAATAGATTTAATTAAAAGTATTCAATTACCCATTTGAGGTATATTGCCTTTTAAGGTTAGTTCCGTGCCCTTATTAATTTCCGAGATTATATTGAAATCGCATTTTATTTTTTTAGCTCTCTCCTTCATATTGTTCAATCCATAACCACTTGATTTTTCGCTTAGATCAAACCCTTTCCCATCATCTTTCAGAATAACCTCAAGGAAATTGTTTTTAACAGAAACACTCATCTCCACATTTTTTGCTTCCGAATATTTTAAGCAATTGTTTATTGCCTCTTTAAATATCAGCATCAGTGCCCTTCTTGCATCCATCGAAAGAGCAATATTTTTCATCTCGGGAGATAATCCTTTAAAATTGAAACGGATATCGGAGTAATCGAACATAGAATTTCCAAAATCTTTCAGACGGCTTATCGTATCGAATAAAGAATCTTTTGCAGGATCCAACACCCATATAAAATCTCTCATTCCTGAAGAAATCTCTTTTGTGTTTTCTTCAATCTTGATCAGGTATTCTTCCAGGGATGGATTATTTTCTGCTTCAGACTTTGCAAGTTCCGTGAAAAGAGAAATCTTGGTTAATTTGTTGCCTGCTTCATCATGAAAATCTGCCGAACTTTTCTTTCTTACTTCTTCTCTTTCTTCAAGCTTTGCCCGTTCAATTTTTGCATGGGTTTCAATTTCTTTTCTTGCACTGTTTATTTTATATCTTATAAAAAGAAAAACAGCCGTAAAGAAAATTCCAATATAAAACAGGTAAGCATACCAGCTTAACCATGGCGGGGGAGGAATAAATATTTTTATCGAAGCACCTCGTTCATTCCATAAACCATCATTGTTTGAAGCCTTTACCCTGAAAATATAATCGCCCGGGTCGAGATTTGTATAAGTAGCAGTCCTGTTTGATCCTGCATTTATCCATTCTCTGTCAAATCCTTCCATCTTGTATGCATATTTATTTTTTTCAGGCAAAATGAAATTCAAAGCTGCAAATTCAAATGATATTACATTATGATCATATTCTAATTCCAGTTCATCAGTTTGATAAATAACTTTTGAAAGAGAAAAGATTTTTTTATCCTTTTCCAAAAGCGGGACCGGGTTATTGAATAACTTAAAATCTGTAAAGACAACAGGAGGTTTGTATGAGTTTTGTTTTATACTATCGGAATGAAAAATATTAAATCCATTTATTCCGCCGAAGTACATTTCTCCTTTTTTATTTTTGAAAAATGAATTTTGGTTAAACTCGTTATTTTGCAATCCATCCTTGACATCAAATACTTTTACAGGACTTTCTTTTAGAGGATCAAACTGCACTAATCCTTTATTTGTGCTTAACCATAAAAAGCCTTTTTCATCTTCGAGTATTCCGTAAATAACATCGTTTGGCAAGTCATTTACTTTTCCATATTGCGTAAATGAAAGTGTAATTGAAGAGTCTTTTAATTTTTCAAATAGGTTTTTTTCAATTGGTGTCTCCAGTTTGTTGAGCCCACCAGAGGTGCCGAACCATAATTGATTTTTTTTATCTTCAAATATTGAAAGAATAATATCATTGCTTAAACTTTTAGCGTTATCAGCTTCATTTTTTATGTAAAAAAACTTTTCACCTTCCCGATCAAATAAGTTTAAACCACCAGTCGGAGTTCCAAGCCAGAAATTACCTTTACTGTCTTCATACATGCAGTAAATAAATGAATGCGAAGGTCCTGAACCGTCTTGTGAGGATGGGTAAGATTTGATAGAGCTTGTTTCATAATTATAACTTATTAATCCTCTTCCTGCTGTTCCAATCCACATAATTCCGTTTTTATCTTCACAAATTGATTGAACACGTGTAGAAGGCTCGGGGAGTTTTATTCTTTCGAAAGAAATGTTTTTTATACTGCCCGGATTTTTATAACTAAATCTGCTAATTCCGGCAGTGCGTGTGCCCGCCCAGATATTTCCTTTCATGTCTTCATAAAGCGAAAGGATATAATTAGAACTCAATGAATTCGATTTACCGGGAATATTTTTGAAAATTATATTTTCACCCGTGGAAGGGTTATAAGCATTTAATCCATCCGGAGTTCCAAACCAAACAATTCCGTTTTTATCTTCCAGGATCGGTCCGATACTTTTATGACTTATTGTATTCGATTCCGAAGGATCGAATTGAACCAGGTAAAAATTCTCTTTAAACCTGTCGATCTTATTCATTCCTCCATACGTTCCAATCCAGACAATACCGTCTCTTGATTTGTAAAGTGATACAATATTATTGTGAATAAGGGAGTACGGTTTGTCCGGGTTATGCTGGGAGAGATTAAAATGGTTATTGTTTTTATCATAAAGGATGAGCCCGTTATTTGTCCCGATCCAGTAATAGTCATCATCAATTAAAAGATGATTAAACAAAAATTTTTTCTCTCCCATAATTGTAGGAACAGGAATTCTTGAAGAAGTATTTGAGCTTAAATCAATCTTGACTAATCCTGCGTTACAGCAGACAAATAAATTATTATCCTGATATTTTAAATTAAGGATAGTTCCGAATTTAAGATTGGTATTTTCAGGATAGGAAAAAAAATATTTTAATTCGTTTGTCTCAACGTCAATACTTATCAGACAGGAATCTATGCTTGCCCAAACAAAACTTGGAGGCTGAACAGCTAATGCGCCAGTGTAAAGATTATTTGTTGTTATTTTTTCATTAGCTGTATTCAGAAATATTGTAAAGATTTTCTTTTTCTTATCAAATTTATTTACTCCTCTGCCGGTACGAAGCCACAAAGTTCCTTTGGGATATTCTGCAATTCCGAAAACGTCATTACTGGAAATAGAATTCTGATTGTTCGGATCGTTTTTATAATTAGTAAAAGATTCAGTAGCCGGATCAAAACGGGTTAAGCCCCCACCGAAGGAGCCAATCCACATTATTCCGTCCTTGTCTTCATGAATTGACCAGATATAATTATTGCTTAAAGAATTTTTGTTGCCGGATTCGTTTGTAAATACTTTAAACTTGTACCCGTCATACCTGTTAAGACCATCCTGGGTGCCGAACCACATGAAACCAAATTTATCCTGCATAATTGCATTTGCCGTGGTTTGAGAAAGCCCATCATCAACAGTTAGGTGATGGAACTTGAGGTTTTGTTGGGGAAAAATTGAAGAAATACATAAAATAAAAACAAAATATTTTATGACAATTCTCAATTTCAATAAATCCTTGCTGCCCAGCCGCCGCCCGGAGCTAAATGTATTTCTATCTTATTGGAAGAATTAATTTCAGCTTTTACTTTTTTATAATCACCGGCATACCGGTTGGCATTAATTCCATCCTTGTAATATTCGATTGTGTATTTGCCTTTTGGCAGGAATGAAAAATCAACTTCCAGGTCTCTCGAAGTCCAATCTGTCATTCCTCCAATGTACCAATCTTCTCCATTTCTTCTTGCAATTAAAACGTAATCAGCGACTTTTGCATCAAGCACAATTGTTGTATCCCAGACTGTCGGAACTATGGAAAGGAAATCGAGGCACTCTTTTTCTTTTAGATAGTTTGATGGATTATCGCAAAGCATCTGCAACGGTGATTCATAAACAACGTACATTGCAAGCTGATGACATCTTGTTCCCTGGCTCATCGGTCTGTCAAACATAACTTTGAAATTGTCTTTAGTTCCATTAAGCATTGCCCCCGGGGTAAAATCCATTGGTCCTGCCAGCATTCTTGTAAAAGGAAGTGTTACTGTATGTTCGGGAGTTATGAACTCGCTCCATTTATTCCATTCATTTCCCCTCACACCTTCTGATGAAATTACATTCGGATAAGTTCTTATCAACCCTGTTGGTTTGTATGCACCATGAAAATCTACAAGAAGATTTCTCTTGGCAGCCTCCTTTGCAACTTTTTCATAGTACTGTACCAATAGCTGGTCATCTCTCTGCATAAAATCTACTTTGATTCCTTTAATTCCCAACTCTTCAAACATTTCAAATGCTTTGTCAAACTGGTCATCAAGAGTTTTCCAGATTACCCAGAGAATTATTCCGACATTTTTCTTTTTACCGTATTCAATTATTTCTTTTAAGTTAATATCGGGATTTAAGTCAAAAAGATTTCCAAATTTATACCACCCTTCGTCAAGGATTACATATTCAATTCCATGCTCGGAAGCGAAATCAATATAGTACTTATAGGTTTCAGTATTTATTCCTGCTTTGAAATCCACACCATAAATATTCCACGCATTCCACCAATCCCATGCAACTTTACCAGGTTTTATCCAATCTGTATTTCCAATCTTTGAAGGAGAAGCAAGCTTATAAATCATCTGGCTTTCTATTAATTTTTTGTCATCATCTGTTATGATGAGAACACGCCAGGGGAATTCCCTTTTACCGGTTGTCTCAGCTAAGTAATCAGCATATTTCGTTACCTGAACGTCTCTATCGCTTGTCTGGTTAACTTCAAGAGGATAGCCGGGAAATATAGTTTTTAACTTAAGAGGTGCATCTGAATTAGTTAAATAAAAGCCGGGATAATCAAAAAGATCTGCTTCAGTTATTGCTATTTTAACTTCGTTTCCGCAATCTACAAGTGCCGGGATCGAGCAAAATTTATTTGTTCCAGAGGACTCCTTCGGAGAATCAACTTCACTTATCTTCTGGTAAATATAAATTCTCTCCATATGTGTGAAAAAGCTTTCTTCCTCAGGAAAATAAATATTAAAATCTTCTGCAAAGTTGAACTCAATGTTTTCTTCATTTACTTTTATGTTCTTATCAATTGAAGTTACAAACCTGTATGCAACTCCATCATTATAAAGGCGGAAGATCAATGAATAATCTCCCTTAAAATTAATTCTCAGCATTTTATAACGATCTTCTATAATTGCGCTTTTAACTTTTACAACAGGTTTTAGAATTTCATTTACCTCCTTGGTCTCATCATTTATAATTTCCGGATTTTTTCCGAGAAACAAGCCATCATCTATTTTCATAAATATTTTTGATGAGGAAATAAGCTGCTTATCATTATAGCTTGCCGAGTAGGTAATAAATTCATTAACCGATATTTCTATTTTGATTGAACCATCTGGTGAAGTCAGAGTATAGATTTTTTCTTCGGCTTTAATTACAGAAAAAGTTAAAATTAAAAACAGAATTATTAATTTTACGATTGTCATTTCTTTTCCTTAAGGTTTTAAGTTATTAGAATCTCAAATCTCAAAATTCAAATCTCAAATATTTGAGTTTTGAAATTTGAGATTTATTTACTCCCCATCTTTACAATCTCATCAAACTCGTTCTTCTCAACAGGCATAACTGATAAGCGGTTTCCTCTTTGTACGAGTTTCATTTTTCTGAGCTTTGGATTCTTTTTAATCTCATTCAAAGGAACAAAAGTTTTTAGCTTCTCTACAAATTTTACATCAACCATATACCAGTAAGGTTTTTGAGGACTCGCTTTTGGCTCAAAATGTTTATCATCAGGATCGAATTGTGTATGATCAGGATAACCTTCTTTAATAATCTCAGCAATTCCTGCTGCACCGGAAGGATCGGCATTACTATGATAAAATAAAACTTTATCACCTTTTTTCATTTCGACTTTCATAAAATTTCTTGCCTGGAAATTTCTGACTCCATCCCAGTGAGTTTTTTTCTTCTTTTTCAAATCATCAATTGAAAAAACATCGGGTTCGGATTTCATAAGCCAGTATTTCATTTTGGTTATTCTCCTTTTTCCCTTTTCTTAATTTCTTTTCTCATACTCTCCGGCATTTCTCTGCAACTGCAATGTTTTGCATGCTCTGAGTGCCATTTTATTCTTTCCTCGAGTGTTGGATTTTTAGGCATTTTATTTTTCATGTGCCATTCTTTATTTATTTTCATTTCCATCCCCTTTGTTAAAATTGAACTCAAAGTTTATTCTGCAACACGGTACTATAAACTGTTGAAACGGTTATAATATTAATCTTGTTAATAAAATCCAAAAGTATAATGCTCAACCGTTTTAACGGTTTTTAATTTTCATTATGAAGTAAAAATATAAAAGAATTTTAATAAACTACACAGAGTGGTAAAATCAATTCCTGCATTCTTTGTTAATTGATATTAATTAGCATTCAGGATATATTGCCCGCAATTCTTTTTGTTATAAAATGATAAAACCAGTATTACTTTTTTTAATAATTATTTCAATAGAAATACTGCCTCAAAACGAGGGCGCCTTCCAGATTGTCAGGTTAAAATATAACGGCGGCGGCGATTGGTACAACGATCCTTCAGCCGAAGTTAACCTGTTGAACTTTTTGAAGGCGAATACCAATCTAAAGGTTAAAGCCGAATATAAATTCGTAGATATCTCAAATGATGAAATATTTTCTTATCCATTTTTGTTTATGACCGGACACGGCAACGTTGTTTTTTCAGATGACCAGGTGGAAAGAATACGGAAATATCTTGAGAACGGAGGCTTCCTTTATATTGATGATGATTACGGTTTGGATAAAGCAGTAAGAAGAGAAATGAAAAAAATTCTTCCCGGTAAAGATTTTATAGAGATTCCTTTTACTCATGATATTTACAACGTACTTTATGATTTTTCTTCCGGTCCACCTAAAACACATAAACATGATGAAAAACCGGGACAAGGGTTTGGAATTTTTATTAATAATCGTCTTGCAGTTTATTATACAGTTGAATCTAATCCAAGTGATGGCTGGACGGATGCAGAAGTCCATAATGACCCTGAAAATAAAAGAGAAGAAGCTCTTAAGTTTGGAGCGAATATAGTTTTATATGCTTTGAGCAATTAGATGGAAGATGTTTGATGGAAGATGTTTGATGGAAGATGGGAAATGTGAAACGGCAGATGGGAAGTGAGATGATGTGAGAGGGCAGATGGCAAAAGGCAAATGTGAGAAGTAAATTTTAAATTAAGAAAATGATTGAATCAAATTTTTATAAAGAAATATTAAGCAAGCTCGCTAAGCTTGATAAGAAAGAGCAGGCTTTTGTTACATTAATTGGTTTGTTGCTTTCTCTTATTATTGTGATTCTTGTCGTTACTTCTTTCTCATTTCTTGAAATGATTTTTCATCATTCGTCTCTTTTAAGGACTGTTATTTTTTCTATTGTTGTTCTTGTTGCAGCTTTATCCGTTGGCTTTTTTTTCTTAAAACCCTTAATAAGATATTTTGATTTTTTCAGCAAAAGCGATTATTACAAAACAGCGGGGAGGGTAGCTGTTTATTTTCCACAGATAAAAGATGATTTACTTAATGCAATTCAGCTTGTAAGTGCCGGTTCCGGCAGCTCATTCTATTCTTACGGTTTAATAAATGCTTCATTTAAAAATATTTATGAGAAAACGAAGAACATAAAGTTTGAATCGGTTGTTGATTTTAAAAAAGTTAAAGAGCTGTTTGCATACTTTCTTGCAGTCTCTGTAATAGCTTCTTTGTTATTCATATTTGTTCCCGGGATGCAGGCTGCTTCATACAGGATTGCTAATTTTAACCGGGAGTTTATACCGCCGCAAAAATACTCTTTCAAAATTCTTCCGGGAAATTCACAGGTTACCAAAGGTGAAGATGTTAATATTTCCATAAAAATAAGGGGGGGCATTCCTTCATCTGTTTATCTTGCTTTTAAAAACCAGGAGGAAACGGATTTTGAAAATCAGAAACTCATTTCTGATTCCACAGGTATTTACCACTTTTATTACAAGTCTGCTAGAAATTCTTTTAAGTATTTTGCTTTTGCAGAGGATAGTAGAAGTGAAGAATTTATAATTGAAGTTATTGACAGACCGATTATTAAAAATCTTGATGTAAAGGTAACACCACCTGCTTATTCAGGAATTTCTCCTTTTCAACAAAAAGATAACGGTAATATATCGGCATTAAAGGGGAGCAAAGTTGAAATAAAATTTAATTCAACAAAAGAATTACATGAAGCAAAAATTTTTTTTGGAGATTCGACGGAGATACTGCTTAACAAAAAGTCGACGGAGGTTTCCGGCAACTTTAGAATAATGAAAGATAATTCATACAGGATTTATATAGAGGACCCGGCAGGGAATGAAAATCTTTCTCCGATAACATATCTTATAAAAACTCTTTATGATGATTATCCGGCAATAGAAATGATAGTGCCGAACAAGGACGTTTCTCTGGGAAATGACAACAGGCTTCCTCTTCTTTTGAAAACAACCGATGATTACGGATTTACAAAGCTGGTTTTGAATTACAGGCTATCTGCTTCAAGATATGAAGCTCCTCAAAGTGAGTTTTCTTCCTTCGGAATTCCTCTTACAAAAAATGAAAAAGAGTTAAATGTTGATTATGTGTGGAATCTTACAAACATGAGTTTGGGAACCGATGATGTGGTGAACTATTACTTAGAAGTTTTTGACAACGATAATATCAGCGGACCAAAATCTGCAAAGACGCAGATTTTTAAAGTTAGAGTTCCTTCACTTGATGAAATTTTGTCGGGAGTCGAACAAACTCACACAAATATTGAACAGGATTTAGAGCAAACAATTAAAGAAGCTGAAGAGCTCAGGAAAGACCTTGAAAAAATTGACCAGGAACTGAAACAGGATAAAAAAGAAATTACATGGGAAGAGAAAGAAAAAATTGAAACTGCATTAGATAAATTTGAAAAGCTTCAGGAGAAAATTCAGGATGCAAGCAATGAGTTTAACAAGCTGAAACAGGAAATGCAGGAAAATAATCTGCTTTCCAAAGAGACTCTTGAAAAATATATGGAACTCCAAAAGATGATGGATGAGTTAACAAGCGACGAATTGAAAGAGGCTTTTAAAAAGCTGCATGATATGATGCAGAATCTCAATCGCCAGCAAACTCAGGATGCCTTCCAGAATTTCCAGTTAGATGAAGATAAATTCAAAAAAAGTATTGAAAGGACTTTAAATCTTCTAAAGAGAATCCAGATTGAACAAAAAGTTGATGAACTGCTAAAGAGATCAGAAATGATGACGAAAAAACAGGAAGAACTTAAAAATCAGACAAATGAAAGTGATTTATCTGATAAGCCCCAAAGCGACCAGCTTAGCCGGCAGCAGGAAGAAATGACTAAAAACCTTGAGAAGTTTTCTGGAGAACTTGATAAGCTTTCTGAAAAAATGGATGAACTGAAAGATATGCCGAAGGAAGAAATGGAAAAACTGAAAGAGGAATTTCAAAAACAGGAAAATCAAAAAAAATCAAACCAGGCTTCACAAAATATTGAACAGAATAGTAAACAAACAGCAATACAAAACCAGCAACAGGTTCAGCAAAATATGTCCCAAATGAATCAACAATTGCAGGATCTACAATCCTCTATGGCGCAAATGAATCAGTTGCAAACTTTCACAGATATGATGAGAATACTTGAAAACCTGATAGATCTATCCAGACAGCAGGAAGAATTGAAAAAAAGTACCCAGCAGCTTGAACCGGGTTCTTCGGCTTTTAATGAAAATGCACAAAAGCAAAATAGTATCGAGAAAAATCTTGAAAAAGTGCTAAGACAGTTAAGCGAACTTTCACAAAAAACTTTTGCAATTACTCCTGAAATGGGAAAAGCATTGGGAACTGCACAAAGAGAAATGCTGAAGTCTATTCAGTCTTTGCAAAACAGGAACAGCGGTATGACTTCCCTCAACCAGGGAGAAGCAATGGAATCTTTAAATGAAGCTGCTACCTTATTAAAAAGCTCAATGGAAGCAATGATGCAAGGAGGAGGTCAGGGAGGAATGATGTCCTTAATGCAGCAGCTTCAACAGTTATCTGGTCAGCAAATGGGACTTAACAACCTTACTCAAATGCTTCAGCAAATGCAGCAGGGCTCTCTCAATATGCAGCAGCAGGCTGAATTGCAAAGATTAGGACAGCAGCAGGATCTGATCAGAAAATCATTAGAGCAATTAAATAAAGAAGCTAAAGAACAAGGTCAGTCAAAAAGCATTTCATCAAATCTTGAAAATGTACTAAAACAAATGGAAGAAGTTGTAAAAGATATGAATACTGAAAAACTTGATGATAACCTGGTTCAAAGGCAGGAAAGAATTCTTTCTAAATTATTAGATGCGCAAAGGTCAATTAATGAAAGAGATTTTGAAAAGAACAGGGAATCCTACACCGGGGAAAACGTTGTCAGGGAATCTCCCGGTGATTTAAATCTTACAAATGAAGGGAATATTGAAAAGCTGAGAGATGAATTGAATAAGGCTGTCCGCGAAGGATTTACGCGCGATTATGAAAACCTTATACGCAGATATTATGAAGCACTTCAAAAAGAGAAAATTGTTAACTAAACATTTAATATAACTTCTCCGCGGAACGATTTTTTTTAATTTACTTTTTTATTGAATATATTTTCAATGAAAGAACATAAACATTAAGTAAAATTTGCAAGATCAAAAATTAAACTCTTCTGAAGAAATTATTACTTCTTATTCCAACGAATTACAATCGCTTATCGAGGTATCCGATGATCTCATTTATTTCCTGGATTACCCTGGATATATAAAAAGCATAAATAAAAACGGCGCACTCCTACTTGGCTATCAGCCGGAAGATTTGATCGGCAGATATTTTATAGAATTTGTCAAGACTTCCTCCAAATCTTTGGTGCTGAATGCATTTCAAAAAGCACTTTCTTCAGATAGTAAAATAACTACATTCGAAGCCGTTTTACTGGATAAGCTTGGAAATGAATTTCCTTTTAAATTCAGAATAAAAGCTATTCTTGTAGAAAATAATGTTAAAGGGGTAATTGGAATTGGGCGCAGCCTGTCTTTTATTAAAAAGTTAGAAGATAAAATAACAGAATTAAGCGAAAAATATAAAGAAGCGAAGAGAATTATCAACATTGAAAGATCACGCGGGTTGCAAAAAGTTTCTCTCCTTGAAGAACTTAACAAGATGAAATCAGAGTTTATTTCGAATGTTTCACATGAATTCCGGACCCCGTTAGCATCAATAATAGGCTTTTCGGAATCAATAGCTTCGGATCCTTCCATGACGCAGGAACATAAAAAAGAATTCAACGAGATTATCCTGTCTGAAGGGAAAAGACTTGCCAGGTTAATTAACGATGTTCTTGATTTAACAAGACTTGAGAAGGGAGAAATTAGTTTAAATAAAGCCAGGTTTAATTGTGTTTCATTGCTTCATAAGATTATTGAAAAAAACTTAGAAAATATTAAGAGTAAAAATTTGCAACTAACGTATGAGTTGCCTAAAGAAGAGATTTATATTGATGGGGATAAAGAAAGACTCGAACAAATGTTTAACAGCTTACTAAGTAATGCAATTAAATATACTGGGAAAGGCGGCAGAATTTCTATCTTTGCGCATAGTTTATTCAAAGAATTTGAGGTAATAATTACCGACACTGGCATAGGTATTGCTAAAAAAGACCTTCCTTATATCTTTCAAAAATACTTTAGTGATAGTAAATCCAATGAGCATAGTACTGGAACGGGTTTAGGCTTGGTTTTTGTAAAGCAGATAGTGGATTTACACAAGGGTTCCATCTCAATTCAAAGCGAACTTAACGAAGGAACCACAGTTATAGTAAGACTGATTAAAACCGAATAAAAGACAAGGAAGGTATTGTGAGCAAATTAGTTTTTATCGTTGATGATGAACCAGCGATTTCAAAACTCTTATCTTATTGGGTGAAAGACAAATGGAAATATCAGGCTCAGGTTTTTTCGAATGGTGAAGATGTTTTAAGAAATTTAACACAGAGACCCGATCTTATTCTTCTTGATATTATGTTACCCGGTCTTGATGGACTGGAAACCCTGAAAAGAATAAAACAATTTGATGATAATCTGCCAGTTATAATTCTTTCTGCGCAGGGGAGTATTGAAGTAGCGGTTGAGTCGTTAAGATTTGGTGCGTTTGATTATTTCCCGAAACCTATTGACCAGCAAAGGCTGGAGCCTTCAATCAAAAATGCCATCAGGAACTACGACCTTTTACGCGAACTTCATAACCTGAAAGAAAATGTTAAGAAGGAATACAGCTTTGATAATATTATTTCTGCAGACGGCAAAATGCAGGATGTTTTTAAGCTGGTTTCCAAAGTTCTTGATAATGATATAACTGTTTTAATTCATGGTGAAAGCGGGACAGGTAAGGAGTTAATTGCAAGGGCGATTCATTATAATGGAAAAAGAAAAGATAAACCCTTTGTGGTAGTTAATTGTGCCTCTATTCCAAGAGAATTACTTGAAAGTGAACTTTTTGGTCACGAGAAAGGATCATTTACAGGAGCTTATCAAAAGAAACTCGGGAAATTTGAAGTTGCAAATGAAGGAACGATATTTCTTGATGAAGTAGGTGAACTTGAAATGCTCCTTCAGGCTAAACTGCTGCGCGTTATTCAGCAAAGAGAATTTGAAAGAGTCGGCGGAACAGACACAATTAAAACTGATGTAAGAATTATATCAGCTACTAACCGCGACCTCAAAAAAGCTGTTGATGATAAAGAATTCAGGGAAGATCTGTTTTACAGGTTAAATTCTTTCCCTATATATATTCCTCCATTAAGACAGAGAAAGGGAGACATTTTAGTAATTGCTCATCACTTCCTTGATTTATTTAATAAAAAGTTGAATAAAAGCGTTAAGGGATTTAGCAAAAAAGCTTTGAAGCTAATATATGAATACAGTTGGCCCGGGAATATAAGGGAAATGGAAAATACAATTGAACGGTGCCTGATTGTTGCCGAGTGCGATATTATTGATGTTGATGACCTGCCGCCGCATATTAAAGCTGCCCAGGCAAACGGCAGTATAGACTTAGGTGGCGCTTTGTTTAGTGATGATTCAATTGTTCCTTTTGAAAAGCTTAAAGAGGAATCTATAAGACATGCTCTTAAAGTAACGAACGGTAACATAGTTGAGGCAGCGAAGAAACTACAGCTTGGGAGAGCAACCATTTACAGGCTTATGGAAAAATATAATATTCAAAACAGACCATTCGAGAAAGCGGGTTAATATGTTCCAGGAGTATATAAAGGAAGAAGTAGGGGACGTGGTGGTTGAGAAAGTAAACTTATCCCGTGCAACATTAAAGGAAGCCGAGGATTTTAAGCGAACTTTAGTAAGGGATATAGAATCTGGAAAAAAAAGAATAGTAGTTGACCTTGCCCACTGCGAATTTATAGATTCGACCTTCCTTGGTGCGCTTGTGGTGTCTTTGAAAAAAATTACAGCACTTGGTGGAGATCTGAAATTAGTCGGGTTTCAACCCAACGTACGTTCGATGTTTGAACTTACAAGAATGTACAGGGTATTTGAGTCATTTGAAACAAAAGAAGAAGCTGTAGCAAGTTTTAACTGATAAAGACCATAGTTTATGAATTTTTTATTTTTAATAATATATCGGAAATACGGCGGTGACAGGGCTTTTTCTTATTTGTGTGAATGCATCCTATTTAGGTGAAACTTCTATTCATCGGGCTATATATCATTTCGAAATTTATAATTTATTTGTTTTTTCTCTAACTCTCTTAACAAGGGGATGAGCGTTTATATGATAGATGATAAGAAAAAATCTATTTTGATAATTGATGACGATTTAACTATTCGGAAGCTTCTTGCTCATCATTTGAAGTGCAACGATTATCTTACCTTTGAAGCAAATGGAGCAGAGGAAGGGTTTGGGGTTTTAAAGGAAAGAAATATAGCCTTAGTTCTTTGTGATGTAACGATGGATGAGATGGATGGGTTTACCTTTTGCCGCAAGGTAAGGGAAAACCAGAATTACAGAACACTGCCGTTTGTTTTCGTTACGGCAAAAACCAGTCTTGAAGACAAATCAACTGCATTAGATGCCGGCGGGGACGATTTTATAACCAAACCTTTTGATGTGGATGAACTGCTTCTTAAGGTGAGAGCGTTATTAAAAAGGACCGATATATATAAAACTTACGGTGTAAAGAAAAATATCGAGGACTCTTTTAATAAGCGTACACACAAAATTTTATTGCTTGATGATGATCCTACCATTATTAAACTTTTTCAATTCAATCTTAATAATGCAGGATTTGATTGTAAGACGGCAACAGATGCTGACCGAGCGATGGAATTATTAAGATCTTTTAAGCCTGATTTAATTATTTCTGATGTTATGATGCCCGATAAAGACGGCTTTCAATTCAGGAAAATGCTTTTGGCAGACGAGTCATTGCAATCTATTCCTTTTGTTTTTCTTACTTCAAAAAATGAAGAGGACTCGATACTTCAGGGATACGATATGGGGATAACAGACTATGTTACAAAAGAAGCAGGGCCCAAGGTTGTTGCAGCTAAAATAGGTGCAATAATAAATAGCATGGAAAAGGAAAAATTCAAAATAGTAAATGAGCTGAACGATGCAGCGGAATCTTTGCGTGCCAAGGTAGTTCCCGATACATCGCCAAAGTTTGATGGTTTTGAGATCAGCCAGTGGCATAAACCTTTTCAGGGAATTCCCGGGGGTGACTTTATAGATTATTTCTTGCTTGATGAAAATAATCTTGCAGTTATACTTGGAGATGTTATGGGGAAAAAATGGAGTGCATGGTATTTTGCTTTTGCCTATGCAGGATATGTAAGAAGTGCAATAAGAGGCGTTCTGCAAAATTCAAAAGATTTTTCACCCGGAGAAATTTTACAGCAGGTTAATAAATATGTTTACCAGGATGCAAAAGTCTCCGAGGTGTTTGCAACACTTTCAATACTTTTAATTAATAAAATTGATAAAACAGTAAGATATGCAGGTGCCGGAGATCTTCCTATTCTTTTTAGGCAGTATTCAAAAAATGAAGTTAAAAGCGTAAGGTCAAAAGGTTTGCTGTTAGGATTTGCGCCGGATGGAAATTTTAAAGATGAGTCAGTTCAACTTGAGGCAAATGATCTCATTTTACTGGCAACAGATGGAATTATTGAAGCCCGGTCAGCTTCCGGAAATCAATTTGGGTCAGCTAAGCTTCTCGAACTAATCAAAAATTTAAATGGGCATCAATCCCTCCTAAATTCTCTACAAAACGAGTTAAATTCTTACACATCGGGTAAATTTGAAGACGATGTAAGTGCGATTGTAATCAAGGCACTATAATAAGTTTTGCTCTCACAAAATTAGATTGCTTGTAATATAATAATGTTATATCTTCACAAGGTTGTTTAATGAGAGGGAACGGTGAAGTTTGTAACTTTCTTTCATCATGTCTACATAAAAAGTAAGAGTCGTACCAATACTTTTTCGATAAATTGGTATTCGTTTTTATATGGGTTGATAGGCTTTTTTTCTTTTCTTTCAATTATTATAGTTGCCAAATATTTCAATTATGTAGCCGGCTCAGAAGGGATCATTACTGTTGATGCACTGGATGTTTCTCTGGCAAGTATAGGTTTTATTTTTGTTTACCTTTTTAAGAGGTTAGAAAAGAAATAAAAGGGGGACTGGCTAAAATGATGCAAATTTTTAGCAGATGTATCATAATTAATCATACTCTTTAATTTTAATTTACTGTTCACAAAGAATTTGTTTTGATTTTTCAAAAAATCCTACTAAATATTACTATTTAAATCACTGGCATAGTATTAGAATCTAAGATGACAAAAATAAAGGAGTCGATAAATGCGTGGCGTTGTTCTCACAAAAATAAGAGTAGAAAAAGAAAACAAAATAAATTTTGGTATACTATTTCAGAAATATATGTTAGTTCCTCTCAGCAGGGGATTTTTAGGCTATCTCAGCTTTTTCATATTGTTGATAATTTCAAAATACCTGGGCTTCTTAATTGGAAACAGGGCTTCCTTTCAAATAGATTATACAGATTTTCTTCTTTCTCTTTTGGGTTTTGTATTTATTTTTGTGGTAAAGCTTAGAGAAACAACGAAAGGTGGAGTATTATAATAAATTAATTGCTTGCCTCCAGCTTTTCCGTCCTGTCGGCAAGTTTCAATTGTTCAATCAGTCCGGAAAGATCCCCGTTAATTATATCGGACAA
>MGZZ01000042.1 GCA_001802795.1 Ignavibacteria bacterium GWC2_36_12
TGATCTTGCAGCAACAAGCGGAATATATACTGAAAAAGATGTTATAAAGATGATTATGGCTGGTGCAAAAGTAACACATATGATGTCCTGCCTTCTTAAGTTTGGATTTGGACACATTACCGATGTAATTACAAAGCTAAAATACTGGATGGAAGTTAATGAGTATGAATCCTTAGACCAGATGAGAGGAAGTATGAGCTATATGAAAGTCGAAGATCCCTCGAGATTTGAACGTGCAAATTATATGAAGGTTCTTCATTCGTATAAATAATATAAATTAGCTTTCTAATAATTGAATCAGTTATAAGGTAGTGTAATTGTAAAACAGCATCCGGGGTTCTTCTCATTTCCCAGTTTTGAAGGACTTTCAACGACAATTTGCCCCTTGTGTCTTTCTACTATCTGCTTTACAAATGATAATCCCAATCCTATTCCTTCAAATTCTTTTTTGATATTTGAAGCCCTGTAAAAATCTTTGAAAATATTTTCCCGGTCTTTTTCAGGAATTCCTATCCCGTTATCACTTACCGCAACCATCAGCTCACTTTCATTTCCTGAGATATTGATATGGACAATGCCTTCCTTGTCGACATATTTTAGTGCATTCCCAACCAGGTTTGAGAAAGCCAGGTCAAGCAAAAGTTTGTCACCAAGCCATTTCTTCTTAATAGTTCTTTTGTCGTTTACGGAAACTTTTATTTTTTTAGTGTTGATTACCGTAATCTGTTTTGAAATAGTTGAGCAAATTATTTCCTTTATATCAATTTCCTCTTTGTTTATTTCATCGAGCAGCCTGATCTTGGATATCTTAAGTACATTTTCAATTAACTTTATCGCTTCATCGGAGCGAACCCTTGCACGTTTAAGTTTATCTTCTACTGCATCATTCAGCGGTCCCAGGTATTTTTCCAGGACAAGATCGAGGTAAGAATGCAAGGCAGCAATAGGCGATTTAATTTCGTGTACAACAGCCATAATGTACCTTTGTTTTTCGGCTTCAGATGCTTTAAGCTTATCATAAGATTCAAAAAGATCCTGTTCAATTTTATAGAGCTGTTTTGCAATCCGGTTTGCAAGAATAACGCTCATTACCATTACAAAAGTAAAGATCGATACGAATGCAATCACATATTTAATATCATTATAAACTGGTGCGGATAACAATCCGTTTATTGAATGATGTGATATTAAATTATAATATTCACCAAAAGTTAGAGCAGCAAAAATTATAATGGTAGTAAAAGCAGTAGAATATATTATTTTCCCCGGTAATACCATGCTTCCGATAATCATGTGGAAAATAAAAAGCATGTATAACGGAGACTCTATTGTACCGGTGTAATAAACAAGGAGAGTCAGCGCATATAAATCGAGCACCATTTGAATAAGAGAAAGATGCAAAGGATTAAATTTAACATGGTCGTTTTTTACGAATCTCCTGCTGTATTGAAGAATAATATTGTAAATAAGTATAGAGAGCGTTACAAGGATAAGAACTTCCCATTGTACTTTTGAAAAAGTAACGTCCAAAATAAACTCAGACGTGAAAGATAAAAAGAGCAACATTATTACTGCGCCATAGCGCAGTTTTATAAACCAGAGATTTCTTCTTCTGATTGCCTGCCAGAAAGAATCGTAATGCCACGCCCAATCGGGAACTAAGGAAATCATGTTTGTTAAATTTCAGAAAAATTTAGTAATCCTAATCGAGAGGGAAGTGGAATAATTAAGACTACAAGGATAATTAAGAAATCTTCTTGAACTTGCTCTACGAAATAAACCTTCCTCTTTTTGTATAATGAGTGTGCAATAGTTTATGAGATAATTTCCCGCAAGGACCTTCTGTCAAGAATTTTTGGTAAATATATTTTACGTAAGGATTTTCATGAGATTTCCTTATCGGGAGCGATGCTTCTTCTTCGTAGATAGCTTGTGCACGTTTTCTTCTAATTTCAGCAGAAGTAGGTATCGGCTGACCGCCGCCGCCAAGGCATCCGCCGGGGCAAGCCATTATTTCTACAAAGTGAACATCATTTAGCTCGCCGCGCTTGAGCATCTGCATAACTTTTTTTGCATTTGCCGTACCATGAGCAACTAAAAATTTCAGGTCAATCCCTTCGAGAAAGCTGTATTCATTAACACAATTTTCAAGCTTTACAGATGCCTGTTTAATTCCGTCAAATCCTCTGCAAGGTTCTATGTTAAGATTTTTAAAAGGAACTTCTCTTCCGGTTACAAGCTCATAGACGGTTCTTAAAGCTGCTTCCATTACTCCACCTGTTGCGCCAAATATTAACCCTGCACCCGATGCTTCACCGAAAGGATCATCAAAACCCGTCTTCGGCATTTCCGGCAAATAAATACCTGCTTCTTTAATCATTGTTGCCATTTCTCTTGTGGTAAGTCCGAAATCAACGTCTTTATAGCCGGATGAATTCATTTCGGGACGGTTGCATTCAAATTTTTTAGCTGAGCAGGGCATAAGTGCAACTGTAACAATATCATCAGGATTAATTCCTGTTTCCTTAGCATAAAAGGTTTTAATTACAGCACCAAACATCTGCTGCGGAGATTTTGCTGTTGAAAGATAATCAAGGTATTCAGGATAAAAGTGCTCGATAAATTTAATCCAGCCGGGAGAACAGGAAGTGAATTGAGGAAGTTTAACCGAAGTATCACAGTTAACCAAAACTTTTTTTAATCTGTTTAGTAATTCTGTTCCTTCCTCAATTATTGTAAGATCAGCAGTGAAATTTGTATCAAACACTTTGTCAAACCCAATTCTTTTCAGAGCAGAGTTAAGTTCACCAGTAAATGATTTTCCGGGTGCAACTCCAAATTCTTCTCCTATAGCAGCTCTCGGTGAAGGTGCAGTTTGGATTACAACATGCTTGTTTGGATTATCAATTGCTTCCCATATTTCATCTGATGGATCGTTTGTAGAAAGAGCCGCGGTAGGACATCTGTTTGTACATTGCCCGCAATTGATACAAATAACATCTGCAAGCGGTTTATCCAGGAAAGTTCCGATATGTGTTTTATCGCCTCTGTCAATCGCTTCCAGGACCCCAACTTCCTGCAGGTCTATACACGTTCTTATACATCTTCTGCAAAGAATACATTTATTTAAATCTCTTATTACCGAGACAGATGATCTATCGACCGAATATCTTGGTTGTTCAACATGACCAAATCTGTATCCGTCAACTCCATATTCTTTTGCAAGAGCCTGTAGTTCGCAATTTCCGTTTCGTATGCACGAATAACATTCCCCGCAATGTTCGCTTAAGATGAGATCGATAATATGTCTTCTTGCTTTTCTTACCATTGGAGTTGAAGTATGTATTTTTAAAGGAGAGGTTATAGGGAATGAACACGCAGCCTGCAAAGTCTTCATACCTTCAACATCAACAACGCAAATACGGCATAAACCGGCTAAACAGAGATCTTCATGATGGCAAAGAGTGGGGATATGAATTTGATTTTTCCTGCAGGCTTCAAGAATTGTAGTTCCAAGAGGAACCATAACAGCCTTTTCATTTATTTGAATAGAGACAAGACCACCAATCCCGTTTTCTTTCTTAGACTTTATTACTGAATGGGGTTGCTGACTGACGGGAACCCTGATATTATCCGACTCTGTCATTGTTTGCTCCGTTGCTTTTGAAGATTTCATCCTTAAAATTTTCAAGAATTGATATAAATGAGTTAGGACTGCTTTGTCCTAGTCCGCACTTTGAAGCTACTTTCATTGTATTACCGAGTTCTTTCAAAGTGTTGATATATGAAAATGTGTAATTGCCTTTCTCTATCTTTTCAACGCCTTCGAGTAGTTTAACGTTTCCAATTCTGCAGGGAGTGCATTGTCCACATGATTCTTCGACAAAAAACTCCATAAAATTCTTCAGTACTTGCAGCATATTTCTCTTTTCGTTAAATACTATTACTGAACCTCCGGTTGCAGCATCTTCATAACCGAGTTTTCTATCGAAGCCGGATTTTGGAATACATATTCCTGAAGCTCCGCCAACCTGAACTGCCTTTGTGTTTTCAGCTTCAACTATATTAAGAAGTTCCCGGATAGTTATTCCCCATGGTAATTCATAAACTCCCGGTTTGTTGCAATCTCCCGAAACGGAGAATAACTTTGATCCGGTCGATTTATCTGTTCCAAATTTCTTAAACCATTTACCGCTCTTGCAAACTATGTGTGGAACAGCAGCCAATGTCTCTACATTATTTACAACAGTAGGATAACCCATGTAACCTGTATTTACAGGGTACGGGGGGCGGTTTCTTGGTTCTCCTCTTTCTCCTTCAAGTGATTCGATCAGCGCAGTTTCTTCACCACATACATAAGCTCCCGCACCAAGATGTATTTTAATATCGAAACTGAAATTGCTTCCCAAAATATTATTTCCAAGAAAATTCCGTTTCCTCATTGATTGAAGGTAAAACTGTAACGATTCATATATATATTCATATTCACCACGCAGGTAAACTATTCCATACTTAGCTCCAATAGTGTAACCGCCTATTACCATTCCGTCAAAAACAAGTTCAGGGTACTCCTGCAACAAAACCCTGTCTTTAAATGTTCCCGGCTCTCCTTCATCAGCATTGCATATTAAAAATTTTTTATCTGATGAGGCGGCAGCAGTCAGCATCCATTTTGATGAAGTAGGAAAACCTGCACCTCCTCTTCCTTTTAACTTAGATTCTTTTAACTCGAAAAGTATATCTTCTCTTTTGAGACTAAAAGCTTTCTTAATCCCGTCCCCGGAATTGTATTCTGAAAAAATAACAGGTCCTGTTCGCTTTTTGGGGTTTACTGCTGAAGTCGACATTAATTCCTCTATTTCAATTCATTTATAATTTTTATCGCTTTTTCAACGTCAAGGTTGGTATAAATTTTTCCGTTAACCAACATTGCCGGGGCGCAATCGCACATGCCAAGACAGTTTGTATACTCAAGGGTAACTCTTCTGTTTTTTGTAGTTTCACCGAATTTAATACCCAGTTCTTTTTCAATAACAGCGGAAATATTATCCGCGCCTTTCATATTACAGGCAATTGTTTTGCACATCCTTACCATATTACGTCCCTGTGGTTTTGAATGTAGAAACGAAAAGAAAGAAATAAAACTGTAAACTTCTACAGGATGGATATTTAATAGCCTTGCAACTTCCTGTTGAGCAAACTCAGATATGTATCCATACTTTTTTTCAATTGCGCCGAGAATTTCAAGAAGAGATCCTCTGTTTTCTCCGTATAGTGAAACAAGTTCTTCTATTTCTTCAGATAGTGAATTTTTTTCCAATGTCAACATGCAATCATTCCTTCGCTTTCAGAGTTAATAATCTTTCAACATTCTCAAGTAGTTTAAGAGGAGTTATAGGTTTTTCTACAAATTCATCTACAGGAAGTATCTCCCCCGGTCTGTAATCCATACCCGTTGATTTAGACACAGAAGTAAGCATAAGAATAGGAGCCGAAACATTTTCCCGTCTTAATTTCTGTGCAAGAAAAAACCCGTCATCCTGTTCATTCATCATCACATCCAGGATTATTAAATCCGGAGATTTCTCTTTTACCAATTTGTATCCATCGTCCGCGTTGGAAGCAGTAACTACATTATAATTTTTTGAAGTGAGTACAAGACTGATAGCATCAACTATATCAGAATCATCATCTATTAAAGCTATAACCGCCATGTTCTTCCTCTTTTTTATTTTGCTTTTTTAATTGATAAATAGCAACTTTTTTAACACTTTTATTGCCGGATATTCAATCTTCATTCCATCTTTGCTGTTGAAATACTCAACCATTTACCTGTAAGAATTGACCGGATTGTGTTAAATTTGGTATTGAGATTTCCAATAAATGATAATTGTAATTAATGTTTTTCAAATGTGAGAATTTGATAGATGCAAGAACTTTATAAGCTGGATTTCAGGCTGTTCGACAGCTTCCCCGATATGTGTTTCATTCTTGACGGAACCGGAGTAGTTGAGGATATTAATATTTCCGCAAGAATAAAATTGGATTTAAATTGGAAAGGTGAAAAGAGTCGTAACTTTATTGATCTGGTTGATGAGGTAGTTAAGCAATCAACCCGGAAAGAAATTGAAAGATGTAAGAATGAATTTAAAAGTAAGATAATCGAATCAAAATTATCTGCCGGAAAAAATAGTTATGATGTTGAACTTTTAATTGCTCCATATACATACCAGCCCGATAATGGGGAAAGCGAACATTTAATTATTCTTGCAAGAGATATTACCGAGACCAGGAAGAAAGAACTGGATCTTCTCCGCTTTTATAACATCGCAGAGAAGACAGTTTTTCCCCTTCAAATAACGAGCCTCGAAGGGAAAATGCTTTATATTAATCCTGCTTACGAGGCAGCAAGTGGATATATGAGGGAAGAATTGCTTGGAAAAAATCCTAATATATTCAGCAGTAAAAAACACTCGAAAAGTTTTTGGTCAGATATGTGGGATACTATAAAAAGCGGTAAAGTTTGGGTTGGTGAAGTAGAGAATAGAAGAAAAGACGGTTCGCCATTTTATGCACAGCTTCTGATATCGCCAATTCTTAATAGTAAAGGAAAAGTGTTTGGATTTTTTGGTGTACACAGGGATCTTTCAGAGAAAAAATTTCTGGAAAAACAACTCATACATTCTCAGAAGATGGAGAGTATAGGAACTCTTGCTGCCGGTATTGCACACGAAGTTGGTAATCCGCTTGCTTCGATATCCGCACTTGTGCAGGTTATACAAAGAACAACAGATGATAAGTTTATCAAAGAAAAAAACGAGCTTATAAAAAGTCAGGTTACAAGAATATCTAAAATTATCAGAGACCTTGTGGATTTTTCGAGACCGTCTAATTACGAGTTAAGACTTATTGACATTAACCAGAATATTGTAGAAGCAGTTAATATTACAAGGGTCGGCGCTAAAGCAAAAGATGTTGAATTTATTTTTGAAAGAAACGAGGATATACCCCTTCTTCCGTTAGTTGCAGACCAGATAGAACAGGTATTTATAAACATTCTGCTTAATGCTGTGGATTCGTTTGCCGAGCCTATTGCAAAAGACAAAAAAGATAAACGTATTACAATAACCACCGGTATTAAAGACGATTTTGTCTATATTAATTTTAACGATACTGGAAGCGGAATCAGAGATGAACATCTGATTAAAATTTTTGAACCATTCTTTACAACAAAGAAAGAAGGAAAAGGTACGGGTCTCGGATTGTGGGTAAGTTACGGTATAGTCAAAAGCTTTCAGGGAGATATTACGGTTAGAAGCAAACTTGGAGAGGGAACTACTTTTGTAATATCTTTGCCAATTCATTCTAAATAGAGGTTTATTTATGTCTGAGAAAATTTTAGTTGTTGATGATGAAGAGATTATAAGAGAGTCGCTTTCTTACATTTTAAAAAAGGAAGGATATATTGTTGATGAGGCGGCGAATGGGAGAGAAGCTTATAATAAACTCAAAGAAAATTCATTTGACCTTGTGATAAGCGATCTTGAGATGCCCGTTATGAAAGGGACTGAACTTCTCGAGGAAATAAAAAGGCTTGATATTAAAACGTCTGTAATAATAGTTACAGCTTTTGGTTCTCTTGATACGGCGATAAAAGCTCTCCGCAGTGGCGCCAGCGATTATATACTTAAGCCTGTAGAATTTGATGAACTTTTGTTAAAAATAAGAAGGCTATTCGAAGCTAAAGACATTCTGCTTGAAAACAGGATACTTCGCAGCGAGATACAAAGAAACTATGATTTTGAAAATATTATCGGGAAAAGTACCGCTATGAAGAATGTTTATCAAACAGTAAAGACTGTGGCGGAAACAGAAAGTACTATTTTGATAACCGGCAAGAGCGGTACAGGAAAGGAACTCGTAGCACGTGCGTTACACTATAACAGTAAAAGAAAAAATAAGCCTTTTATTGCAGTTAACTGTGGGGCTATTACCGAGAACCTTATTGAGAGTGAACTGTTCGGACATAAAAAAGGGGCATTTACAGGTGCGGTTACCGATAAAGAAGGATACATTAAAGCAGCAGAAGGTGGTACGCTCTTTCTTGATGAAATAAGTGAACTTCCGCTTTTGCTTCAGGTGAAATTTTTAAGAGTTCTGCAGGAAAAAGAATACACCCCGGTTGGAACCACATTATCTCTGCCGGTAAATGTCAGATTCATTTCATCTACAAATCGTGATCTGAAGGAAGAAGTAAAAGCAGAAAAGT
>MGZZ01000043.1:0-4906 GCA_001802795.1 Ignavibacteria bacterium GWC2_36_12
TATTTTCCAGGCGGGAATTTTTGACAACTATCAATTTTGGAGAACTATTTTTAGTTTTATTTTAGGTTACTTCTGGGCATTAAGCTTATGTTTCCTTCCTTTCCTGGTTCTTTATTTTTTCTGGACTTTTCCTAAACCATTTAAATTCCTGGAAAAGAAATTTATAAAACCTGCTATATTTATTTTACCGGGAATTCTTTTCATATACACTTTTACAATAGAGCTATTGACCTTTTTGTTCCAGGCAATTTCCGTACTGGATTTTTTTAAATTCATAGCTATATTATACATTATTTTTTGGGCGGCTTATGTTGTTGCTTATATTTCCTTGGCAATCAATTATAGAAGGTTAAAAACAAAAGAAGAAAAGAAACCTGTTTTTATTATCCTGGCAGCTTTCACTTTTTCCATAATAGCTTCAGGATATACCGGTTTCATTGTCCCGGCAATCACGGATACTATATTTAATTCCCCGGAATATTATGCCCCTATTGTACTTGTAGTAATTTTCCCGCTTGCTTTTGGTTATGCAATATTCAAATACCAGTTAATGGATGTTAGTGTCGTTATCAGGAATACTATTATTTATGGTTCTGCAACTATTGCAATTCTTGTTTTATATTTTTTGATTGTTTATCTGCTTGGCCAAACAATAAGCCAGGCAATCGGCACAGAGTACCAGGGAGTTATTGCCGGGGCCGCGTTTATTATTTTTGCGCTAATATTTCAATCATCGAAAAACAAATTCCAGGATTTTCTTACAGAAAAATTTTACCCGGAACAGTTTGCTTACCAGAAAATTCTCTTAAGTTTCAGCAGCGAAGTTTCTACTTTGATTGGTCTGGATAACATTTTGGATTCAATGAAAGATACTTTTGTTGAAGGATTAAAGTTGAGAACATTTGGTATCCTTCTTAAGGATCGTGATTCGAGTAAAATGCGATTGGTCAGGAATGTCGGTTTATCTGTAGAAAAACTCGAGCTTAATGCGCCGGGATTAATTCTTTTTATTAAAGAGAAATCACTTATTTCACAAAATATTCATATTGAACAGAATAATTTTCCAGGTGTATTCCCGGAAAATTCGCAGCTACTGATAAATGAAAATGTTTATACAATCATCCCGATGATTGTAAAATCTAAAGTAATTGGTCTCTTGTTATTCGGGTTGAAACGCGCAGGCTCACAATTTTCAGGTAAAGATATTGAGCTTCTTACTGCATCAACAAATCAATCTGCTGTGGCAATTGAAAATGCAAGGCTGTATGAATCTGAAGCTGAGAAAGATAAGATTGAAAGAGATCTCGATCTGGCAAGAAAAATTCAGCAGGGGCTTTTGCCAAAGTGCATTCCTGAAATGAACGGGCTTGATATATGCGGACAAATGATACCTGCACAGCAGGTTGGCGGGGACTATTTTGATTTGATTCCAATCCCGGACCTGCTTAATGACAAAGCAGATAAGAAAATTTATGTTATAGTCGGTGATGTTTCCGGTAAAGGTCTTTCCGCTTCTTTATATATGACCAAGCTGCAGACAATGATGAGGCTTGCTTGTAAAACAGAACGCTCTCCGAAGGAAATTTTAGTTGAGATAAACAAAACCTTTTATGAATCAATAGAACGGAATTGGTTTGTAACTTTAACACTGGCTTTGTTTGATACAGAAAAAAGAACTGTAAAATTCTGCCGTGCCGGGCATATGCCAATACTTACTGCTTCGAACGGAATGGTGGATACTTACAAAACACAGGGGATTGGTCTTGGACTTGAGATCGGGATAATATTTGAACGGACTTTGGTAGAACAGGAAATATTACTTAAGGAAGGACAGATATACGCCTTCTTTTCTGATGGAATTACAGAAGCTATGAATGAAAGGAAGGATTTATTCGGGGAAGATAAGCTTGCCGACCTTCTTAAAAACCAGACTTCACTCAGAAGCTCAGAGATAATGGAATTAGTCTGGGATGAATTAACAGCCTTCCGGGGAAAAGCGGCACCCAGCGATGATATGACAATGGTACTGGTGAAGGTGAAATATTAATGATAAGAGTATATTCTTTATTAAGTTAGGTTATTCTCCTTATCACCGACATAACTCTTGGAGGTGTCTCACTTTCTAACACTATCATCTCTTGACTTAATTCATTTTTTATTCTAAGTTTTATTCCGATTGTAAGACTGAGTGAGTGGAAACCATTTTAAAAATGGAAGGTTAACACCGGATAAAAAATCAGTCATAAGCGGCTCCCAAAGGGGCAAGAGGGCGAGGGTATTAAATTGTTTTCTTATAGCATTCCTAAGTTATTAAAACATCACTTCGCCATTTTTTTAAGTAATTGATAAAATGAGTCAAGGGGTTAATGTTTGTTATATCTATATGATCTTTTTTGTTTAATTAAAACTTGTATTGTTTTAATAATGCTTCCTATAAAAGGGCAATAAAATATTCGAATTTTACATCTTGCAAAACAAAAATCATCGGTATAAAAATTGGCTTTACAATTAATTTTTTAGAATATAGAATAAGGATAATGGGGAAATTATAATGTTAATAAAAAATTCTCCAGGATTATTTTTATCCAACTTTTTTTCTTTTATTCTTCTTTTCTCACTTACAATTTTAAATAGTACTTATTCTCAAAGCTCATCAAATCTTGTTTCAAAGAAAGGAGGCATATGCTTCAGGACAGATGATAACCAGCTTATTTCAAGATATCTGGAATATGCAGCATTATTTAATAGTTATAATCAAAAATTTACTCTTGCCATTAACCTTGGTTTAAGTAATGAAATCACACCTGAATATGTTGTTGGCTTAAAACAGATTCAGGCAAGCGGACACGAGATAATGGACCATACACCACAGCACAGGACCAATTATTTTACAACAATTTTACCAACAGATTATTATATAAATCATCCAGGTGTTCAGAGAATAGCCGGAAATAAAATAGAGCTTAAGTATGTTAATGTTAACATAGCAAATGCCAAGAGAAGCGGTTATGTGAATATTAGCAGAGATACTGTAACCAGCACAAACGGAATATTCTCAAGCTTTTTAAAATCTGATTGTTACTTATACTTTCCATCATTGGGGCAGCTGGTATTCATCGATGAAATATTCGGCTGGATAGACCAGAACAGAGTAAAAGTAACTGATTTTTGGCGTAACGGAGTTGATCTTGGCACACGTCAAAATATTCAGTTTTATAATTTTGATTTTAATAACGTTCACCTTACAATTGATGGGTTAAAGGTATTAGGGGAGGAATCAATCAGGCTGGCTAACTATTATGGTTTGGAAAGACCATATTCGTGGATACAGCCGGGAGGATATTTCCCCCGTCTCTATAGGAATGAAGTAAAACAAGCCTGCGGAGATGCACTTGGTTATAAGTCGGCGGGTATTTTTGCAGACCCCAGTCTAAAAGTTTTTAATGAATACGATCCTGGTAATGATGAACAATATGGAATGAGCTTCAGTGATTTTAGAGATGATATCTGGACCTTAGAACAGTGCAAGGGGTATATAGCTGACCGGATGGCAAAGCATTATGTGGTTTTTGGAGGGAATCATTTTACAAATGGAGAGGATGGTTTATTAGGCGGCTGGAGTGGATTTCTTACCAGGACAACGGGATTGATCCAATGGTGCATCGCGAACAATATTCCCATCAAAACATATTCGGAATGGGCAGATATCTTGTATAATCAGGTACCTAACCCTGATGAGGATATTTTCCCACCATTAAATGTTGATTTAGACGGGAATAATATTCCTGATGGATATAATTCAGGGGGATATGGAATTTTAAGAAAGACTGATGGAATACCAACAATAAATGATTACAGTTACTCAACAAATACAGTTGGAGAGATATGTTCAATAAAAGATTTAGGGGGAATAGAAAAGGGAACAAACGATTTTGAGATATGGACGAAAGGAGCGCCGGGAGATTTTATTGAGGTAACTTTCAAGGTAGGGACACAAAATCAGGTATATAAGTTTCCAGCTGAAAATTCCGGGTGGATAAAATATAATTTAGCACAATCTGTTAATGGAAACACTTCTTTGAATATTCCGAATAACATATCACTTATTGATGTGACAATAAGATGTTCTAATTATTCATCAGGTGAAGTAAGAATAAGCGGAATGAAACTTGCGAAGTTATCTGGAGTTAGTGAATATTTAAGTGTTACACCTTCAAACCAGTCAGCAACTTATACTTCCGGTAATACAAGCTTCACTGTAGCATCGAATACAAGCTGGACAGTAAGTGATGATGCTGGATGGTTGAGTATAACACCGGAGAATGGTTCGGGCAATGGAACAATAACAGCCACATATACAGAGAATACAAGTACAACTCAGAGGGTTGGTACGATAACAATAAGTGGGGGCGGAATAACCAGAATTGTTACAGTAACACAAGCCGCTATTTCGTTTACACTTGCAGTAACACCGTCAGAGCGGGGTGTAGAACATACAGGAGGCAATACAACGTTTAGTGTAGCATCGAATACAAGCTGGACAGTAAGTGATGATGCCGGATGGTTGAGTATAACACCGGAGAATGGTTCGGGTAATGGAACAATAACAGCCACATATACAGAGAACACAAGTACAACTCAGAGGGTTGGTACGATAAGAATAAGTGGAGGAGGAATAACGAGAGTAGTTACCGTAATACAGGCACCGGTACCATTTGCTCTTGCAGTAACACCATCACAGAGAAGTGTAGAAGATAAAGGGGGAAGTACAACCTTTTCAGTTACATCAAATACAGACTGGATAGTAAGTGATGATGCTGAATGGCTGAGTGTTTTACCGGGGAGTGGTTCAGGTAATGGAACAATAACAGCCACATATACAGAGAACCCGAATACAGTAGTTAGA
>MGZZ01000043.1:4956-12164 GCA_001802795.1 Ignavibacteria bacterium GWC2_36_12
AACACCATCAGAGAGAAGTGTAGGAGATAAAGGGGGAAGTACAACCTTTTCAGTTACATCAAATACAGACTGGACAATAAGTGAAGATGTGGAATGGATAAGTGCAACACCTTTAAGTGGATCTGGGAATCAAACAATAACTGTAACATATACAGATAACCCTGTTACAGTCCAGAGATCAGGAACAATAACTGTAAATGGGGGAGGAATAACCAGAACATTAACATTGACACAGGCAGCACAACCGTTTGCGCTGGAAGTAACACCATCAGAGCGAAGTGTAGAAGATAAAGGGGGAAGTACAACCTTTTCAGTTACATCAAATACAGACTGGACAATAAGTGAAGATGTGGAATGGCTGAATGGAACACCTGAGAATGGTTCAGGTATTGGAACAATAACAGTAACATATACAGATAATCCTGTTACAAATCAGAGGACAGGAACAATAACTGTAAACGGAGGAGGAATAACCAGGACAGTAACATTGACACAGGCAGCACAGCCATTTGCACTTGAAGTAACACCATCAGAGAGAAGTGTAGAAGATAAAGGGGGAAGTACGACCTTCTCGGTTACATCAAATACAGACTGGATAGTAAGTGAAGATGTGGAATGGCTGAATGGAACACCTGAGAATGGTTCAGGTAATGGAACAATAACAGTGACATATACAGATAACCCGGTTACAAATCAAAGATCAGGAATAATAATTGTAAATGGTGGAGGGATAACCGATACAGTATTAATTCAACAAGATGCAAAAAAATTCTTAACTATTTCCCTTCTTGACACGGTTATATCATCTACTTCGGGTATAATAAATCTAATGATTGATTCAAATACGGACTGGGAATTAAAAGAAGATTTAGAGTGGATTCAGTTAAGCAAATATATTGGAACTAATTCGGATACCATAAATATTAATTATGACACTAATGAAGAAATCACAGACAGGCAAGGTGTAATATCGGCTTATTGGGCTGGTGATTCATGTACCGTCATAATGTATCAAAGTGCCCGGGCTTATTTATTTGTTAACCCGGATAGTCAATTTGTTGATTCAGATTCCGGTAGTATTAACATTAATGTTGCTTCGAACATTACATGGCGTATAAAGGATAGCATTAATTGGATATCAGTAGCACAGGATTCGGGAATAGGGATTGTTTCGCTCACTGTTATTTATGATGCCAACATCGATTCATTATCAAGAAGTGGAACTTTATTTTTTACGGGGGACAGTCTTTCCGGTGAATTTGTTCTTGTGCAGGAAGGGTTAGAAACTTACATGATTATTGCTTCAGCAGATCCTTTAGAGGGAGGGACAACTTCAGGAAGCGGGTCATATTTATCAGGGGCTAATGTGAAAGTCTCGGCTTTTCCCTCTGAAGGATGGATCTTCAAAAATTGGAAAGAAGACAGTTTAATTGTTTCAGACGATTCCACATTCAGTTTTATTTCTTCGTGTCCAAGAACCCTTATGGCGAGATTTGAAAAGATATTGGCTGTAACTGAAAATGACAAAAAGATACCTGAAAATTATGAACTATATCAAAACTACCCAAACCCATTCAACCCATCAACAACAATAAAGTATTCAGTTCCGGAATTGTCTTTTGTGACACTTAAAGTTTATGATATTCTGGGAAATGAAATAGTGACCCTGGTTAATGGAGAACAACCGGTCGGTTATTATGATGTAAGTTTTTATGTATCGTCACTATCAAGCGGAATATATTTCTATTACTTAAGTGCTGGTAGTTACAAACAGATCAAAAAGATGGTAGTTGTAAAATAGCTAAAATTGTACTTTCTTTTTAGACCTGCTAACATATTCATAAACAAGAGCGCCTGCGACGAATATCGATGAATATGTTCCTATTATAATTCCAAAGAAAAGAGTGAATGCAAAAGCTCTTAAAACTTCACCGCCAAAAATTGTAAGAACAAGAAGTGTAAGCAATGTGGTTCCGCCCGTAAGAACTGTACGGCTCATAGTTTTGTTAACACTCATATTTATCACATCAAAGAGGGGAAGAGTCTTATGAATCTTCATATTCTCTCTTATCCTGTCAAAGATAACTACAGTATCATTAATAGAATAACCGATAAGAGTAAGGAACGCTGCAACAATAGTTAAATCAATTTCAAGATTAAGTCCCGGAATAACATTATAAAGAATGGAGAATAATCCCAATGTAATAAGGACATTATGAAACAGCGACATTACTGCTCCGAGTGCAAACACAAATTTAAATCTGAAACCAAGATAAATTAATATAACAACCAATGAAAGAAATAGAGCAATGACAGCATCCTCTTTAAGCT
The DNA here is from genome assembly GCA_001802795.1 of Ignavibacteria bacterium GWC2_36_12. Taxonomy (GTDB): domain Bacteria; phylum Bacteroidota; class Ignavibacteria; order Ignavibacteriales; family Ignavibacteriaceae; genus RBG-16-34-14. The sequence goes on from MGZZ01000043.1 coordinate 7,288, forward strand.
CCCTGCCGACTTTCGGCCCGACTTTATCTTCTTTAAGAACTTCAAAAGGATTATCAGGCATGCTCTCTCTCAGGTTTTCTTCTATCCAATCGGCAATTCCCACACTTACTATAATCTGCCTATTATCGAGTTCAACAGAAGCTTCAGCTGCCTCAAAACCTTCTTCATTTAATATTTCAACGAGCCTGTCTGTAGTATCAGGATTGGGTAACTGGTATGTAATTGAACTTGAAGTCGAATCTATAACTCTCTTTTCTAAGCCGGGGAAATTATCATTAATAGTTTTTTCTATATCACTAACTATTCGAGGATAAACTTCCCTGGGAATTTCCTGTAATTCGGTTCTTATTAAAACTCCAGTCTCTCCTCCAAAAGTTTTTACTTCAGCATCTTCCAGTCCTATATTCTTAACATTGTCCCTTATGTTACTTATATCAACCTGTTTACTGAACTGCAAAACGATTTCTGAACCACCTTTGAAATCAACGCCAAATTCAAGCCCTCTGAAAACTATATTAATAAGACCAAAAAGAAATAAAGTACCTGATATAACGTAAAAGAATTTTCTCTTACCTAAAAAATCAACATTTAAATTTTCAAATATTCGCATTTAGAAAAAAATCTCCTTAAAATTTTCTTAGGGGAATGGTTAGTTTATTAACCAACAGTAATTTTAGCTCCTTTATAAACCATGTAATCCAGTATTACGCGTGTAACAACAAGGGCACTAAACATACTTGCAACTATACCTATCATTAATGTTAAAGCAAAACCTTGTATAGGCCCGGTACCAAACTGATAAAGAATAATTCCCGAAAAGAAAGTAGTTACATTAGAATCAACAATCGCAGAAAGAGCTCTCGAAAACCCGCTGTCAATTGATGCTTTAATAGTTTTACCTACAGCAAGCTCTTCTCTTATTCTTTCATATATAAGAACATTTGAATCTATAGACATAGTGATTGTTAAAATTATTCCTGCAATACCTGGTAAAGTAAGCGTTGCATTAAATCCTGCCATCACTCCCAATGTGAATAGTACCGTAAAGATTAAAGCTACTGAACCAACAGAACCCGATTTCTGGTAATAGATAATTAGAAAGATGACGGTTATTATAAACCCGGCAGTTCCTGCTATGACTCCTTTATTAATTGAATCCTCACCAAGTGAGGGACCAACAGTTCTTTCTTCAATAATATCTACCGGGGCAGGAAGAGCACCAGCTTTCAGAACTATTTCAAGTAATTTGGCTTCCTCCATATTTTCCATTCCCTCTATCTGCGATCTGCCTCCGGGAATTTTACCTTTTACATTTGGAGCAGAGAAAACAACACCGTCAAGAATAATTGCAATTCTCTTTCCGACATTAGCTCCTGTTATTCTTGCCCACTGAGTAGCACCGTCGGAATCCATTGTCATGTTTACTATCGGGGCTGAAGTGCTCGGATCGATATTGGCATTAGCATCTGTTATTACTCCACCTGTTAATTCGGGATTTTTGTTAACAAGATAAAGTGTATAATATTCATTTCCATTATCTGCTATGAAGGATTTGGCACTAAAAACAAATTCTACGTTGTTAGGAATAACTTTCTGAACTTCAGGACGGTTCAGCATGAGTGTTATTTTATTTCTCTCATCTTCTTTAATAAAGGCGTCAGCTGTTCTTCCCTGAGGATTAATAATGGCGACTGAAAAGAAAGGATGTTCTTTTTTAAACTCTTCCTCACTAAGTTCTTTTGTCGTATCCTGTACTGTTGAAGTATCTTTGTTAACTTCATTGGAAGCAAGAGATGAATCCGTTTTAGTCGTATCATCAATTATCTTTCCTGCAAGCACTTTATCAATATTCTGCATAATGGCGATTGTAAATTCCGGGTCTTTCACGATTCGGAATTCAAGTAAAGCTGTGCCCTGCAGTAGTTGTTTTGCTTCTTCTTCACGGGCAACACCGGGAAGCTCAACTATAATTCTTCTGCTGCCCTGTCTTTGTATAGATGGTTCTGCAACACCATACTGGTCAACCCTGTTGCGGATAATTTCCATAGCACGCGAAACTGCATCTTCTGCATCAGACTTCAGGTTACTAATTATTGTGTTATCATCATCCCTGACGCTTCCGAAGTATCTGCTAAGGCGGATACCTTTTTCTTCAAAATTTCTTGCCAAAATATCAACAACCGGTTCATCCGAAAGGGAAGCTTCTGCCTGCGCTGAATTAAGGGCATCTTTAAAGGTTTGATCAGGGTCTTTTGCAAGTTTTTCTAGTAGCCTACCTGTATTTACTTCAAGAACAACACGCATACCTCCCTGTAAATCAAGCCCGAGTTTTATTCTCTTCTGGCGTGCCTCCTGTATTGAAGGATCGGCTGTTTTTATGCTGTCTTCAACAGTTCTTATTCTGCTTTTGAGCGTCTCACTGGTAACTTCCGGATCGGTTTCTTTTATTTCTTCTCGTTTTTTTTCCAGGATTTGTGATATTTCTTTTGAATTCTGATAATCTACATAGGTAGGGTAGAGTAAATAAATACTCAGTGCAATGGCTCCAAGTATAATAATTATCTTAAACCTGAATTCTTTCATACTGTTCTTTTTTCTTTTGGATTTCTAAAAATATAACTGCTAAAATTACCAGTATAGGCTAAGAAAGTCAATTAAAAGAAGGATTAATAGATATGGCTTTTCTGTTACTAAATCATAATAATGATTCTTTTCAAAAGCCTTTCAAATTTATCCCTTACAAGATTGGCGGTTTCGGTTACATCAGAATGCGAAAGCTTAGACTCGGAGATTCCCGCACCGTAATTCGTAATGCAGGAAATTGCTGAGGTTGTAAGCCCAAGGTAGGAAGAAAACATTGCTTCATGTACAGTTGACATCCCAGCTGCATCTCCACCCAACTTTCTTGTCATTTTTATTTCGGCAGGAGTTTCATAGCTGGGACCTTTTGAATACCAGTAAACACCTTCCCTGAGCTTTATCTTTTCATCAAGAGCAGCTTTCTTAATAATATTGTTAAAAGATTGTGAAGGCAAATCGAGAACCTGGTTTTTTTCTTCTATACCTGAAAGACCAATCAACCCGGTTAGTTCTTTTTTTATGTTAATACCGTTAAATGATGTTGCGAGCATTAGGTCACCGGGATGAAAATTAATATTTACACTGCCTGCAGCATTGGTAAGAAGAATTTTTTTGCATCCCGTTTTATGAGTAATAAAAACGGGCAAGATACATTTGGATAAAAGGTAGCCTTCATAAAAATGAATTCTTCCCTGGAAGAGCAATAACTTTTTTCCCGTGTACTCGGCAAAATGAATTTTTCCTGCATGTCCTTCAATTGTTGAAGCAGGATATCCGGGGATTGATGTTGTTAGAATTGTTTTGTGAGTTTTAAGACCCCCGGCAAATTCCCCCAATCCACTGCCGAGAATAATTGCAAGTTGAGGCTTAAAAGGAGAATTATCTTTGAGAAAATTTATAATGTCTTTGTATTTAAAATTTAAATCAAGCAATGGGAATTTTTAATTTTGGATTTTGAATGTTGAATTATTTTGAAATACTTGCCTGAGATGTTTTTACTATTGCAGTTAATATATTTATTATTTCATCTATGTTTTTGATATAACCCGTGAAATTATGTTTAACTTTCTGACTTTCCTGAAGATCTTCAGTGCAAAATCAAAACTCTTTCTCTGAACGATATTATTACTTTTCATTTATATTGAATTAAAAATTCAACATTCAAAATTTATAATTTCAAAAAAGTATCCCTGCTAAAGTTGCAGTAGTTAAAGTAGCAAGAGATCCTCCGATAACAGCTTTTATTCCCAGGCCGGCAATATCCGATTTCCTGTTTGGGGCTAAAGGTCCGATGCCTCCTATTTGTATGGCGATAGAACTGAAGTTTGCAAACCCGCAAAGTGCATATGTTGCCATAAATACTGCTTTTTCGTTGACTAAGGCTTTTGCCTCAATTAACCTGCCCATATCGAGATAAGCAACAAATTCGTTAAGAACTATTTTAGTACCAATAAGGCTGCCGAAGTGAAGTGAGTCGTGCCAGGGAACTCCAATACCTGCTGCAAGAAACTGTAAAACCAAACCAATTAGTAGTTGAAAGTTTAGAGGTTGCCCATAAGCCGCTTTTAAAGTCTCATTTATACCAATCACATCACCAACTCCCTGAAGTATATAATTGACTAAAGCTATAAGTGCGATAAAAGCTATAAGCATTGCACCAACATTTAGTGCGAGTGTTAATCCGTCTCCCGCGCCAACGGCAGCAGCTTCTACAGCGTTGGATGCATTTTTTTCAATGTTAACTTTAACATTTCCTTTGGTTTCCGGTTCTGTTGTTTCGGGAAAAAGAATTTTTGATATGACAAGTGCAGCCGGGGCAGCCATTACACTGGCACCAAGAAGATGTGTTGCAAACAAGTGTCTCGCTTCATCAAGCGGAATGTTTAATGCCTGTGAATATGATTGTCCGAGTATCTGGATATATGCCGCCATTACTCCTCCGGCTATAGTTGCCATGCCTCCAACCATAATAGTTAGTATTTCACTTTTTGTCATTCCTTTTACGTAAGGCTTTATCATAAGTGGGGCTTCGGTTTGACCAACAAAAATATTTGCAGTGCAGGACAAAGATTCTGCCCCGCTTGTTCCCATAGTTTTTGCCATTACCCATGCCATTGCCTGAACAATTCTCTGCATAATTCCGAGGTAATAAAGAATGGACATTAAGCTGGCAAAAAATATTATGGTAGGTAAAACCTGGAAAGCAAAAAACATCCCGATGCTGCCTACTGAGCCGGGGCTTTTGGCAAGATTACCAAAAACAAATTCTGCCCCTTCTGTTGTAAAGTTAAGAACAA
>MGZZ01000044.1 GCA_001802795.1 Ignavibacteria bacterium GWC2_36_12
TACTTATAATTAAAGAAATTATTATTATTAATTATTAGTTTAGCTCCAGATATTTAAAACTATTAAGGAGATATAGTGTGAAAAATAATCAATACCTGGAAACAGTTTTTATTTTTTCTTTCATCATTTTATGTGTTGATGTTTTATATGGAGAAGTTATTGATTCTTCTTCAAACGGTTTCACAGTTAAAAATACTGTTAATTTATCAGCTACTCCCGAACAAGTTTACCAAAGCATTGTTAATGTGGAATCATGGTGGAATTCGGCTCATACATATTCCGGAAATTCAGGCAATTTATCCATTGAAGCCAAAGCAGGCGGCTGCTTTTGTGAGAAGCTTGAATCCGGTAGTGTTCAACATATGGTTGTCGTATTTGCAGATCCCGGAAATACTCTTCGGTTAACCGGAGGTTTAGGACCTCTTCAATCGATGGGAGTGACCGGCAGCCTTACGTTTTCTCTTTCCAAAACGGATTCCGGGACTGACCTTGAAGTAACATACACTGTGGGAGGTTATGCCCCGGGCGGGTTGCAGAACTTAGCTTCACCTGTTGACTATGTTTTATCTGAACAGATTGCAAGGTTGAAAAACTTTATAGAAAAAGGAAAAGTCGAGTAGATTTTAAAAGAAATAATTATTCTTGACAGACTTATTATAAAAACAAGAATCCTTCCCACGGAGAACTGGAATTTGTACAGTCTCAAATATTCATTTAATCTTCTATAACATCTATTTTCCGTTCAACACAAACTTTTCATATAACAACCAATTATTCAATAATTTCCGGCTGTTATTTTCTTTTCTTTGTAACTATATTTAAAAAATCTTCGTCATAAGATATTAACTGTAAAAATTATTTAAGGTGGGAAGATGTTAAATGGTATGAAATCCCGATTAGCGGGGAAAAAGCAAACAATAGTTAAAATAGGCTCTGTTGTCCTGATCATTGCTGTAGGGTTTCTTGGAATGAATCTCTTAAGTTCAACGGATAAGCACAGCAATGCAGCCGAATTTAAGCCTGAAGTAAGAACCGTTAACACACAGACAGTAACGTTTGGATATCTTTTTCTTGAAATAGAAGGCAACGGAGTAATCGAGTCCCAGCAAACTCTTAATATTATTTCCGAAGCCAACGGGGTTGTTTTATATGCAAAGAATAATTTAAAAGATGGAACTTTTGTTGAAAGAGGTGAGCTGATAATCGATATTGATTCAAGAGAAGTCGAGAATAACCTTTACTCTTCAAGGTCTGCTTTTCTTAATGCTGTTGTTTCTATCCTTCCTGAACTAAAAGTAGAGAACGAACAAACCTATAAAAAATGGTACGGCTATTTTGAAAGCATAGACATTCATAAAAATCTTCCACCTCTTCCCGAAATAAATGATTCACAGGAAAAAATTAAGTTGAGCACACACGATATTTATAATAAGTATTACTCAGTAAAAAACCATGAGATACTTCTTTCCAAGTATAAAATAACGGCTCCGTTCAGTGGGTTCATAAAATCGAATGGTGTGATCGAAAACAGCTATGTTGCAAAAGGTCAGCACTTATTTTCGCTGAGCGATGCGGGAAATCTTGAAATTTCAGTACCGCTTTTAGTTGAAGAAATCAACCTGATTAATTTTTCATCGATACCAACGGTAAAAATTTATTCAGATAAAAATGCAAAAGATTTTATTTACGGAAAAGTTTTGAGAAGAGAAACTAATCTTGACAGAAATTCACAAACACTAAACGTTTATGTGTCTTTCAACAACGGCAGCCTTAATTCATACTTCTTCCCCGGTAATTACGTTAATGTAAAAATTCGTGGTATGAAATTACAGAATGTTGCTTCTGTTCCCCGTTATCTTGTTGATAACGAGGGTTATATATTCACAATGGAAGAGGACAAGCTTGCAAAGCAGAAGGTGGAGTTAGTTACAATACAGGGAAGCAAAGCAATTATAAGGAATACGCTTCCGGAAAATTCTGTGCTTGTTACAACAATATTGCAGAAGCCGCTTGTAGGAATGGAGATTAAATCTACAGATAAGGTTATAGAATCCGAAGGCGAAAAGAACGGAACAATAGAATTATCAACATCCGATTAAGAGAGTTTAATATGCTTCAAAAGTTAATACGATATTTTATTAAGCATTCAATCATTACCAACTGGATAGTAATTGTAATTTGCTTAGCCGGGATATTTGCTCTTTTCAATTTAGAGAAAAGAATAAATCCTAAAATGGAGATCGATGAAATAGAAATTGATATTCCTTATCCAGGTGCCTCTGCAGTTGAAGTGGAAGAAGGAATTATTATAAAGATTGAAGAAAGTCTAAGGGGGATCGAAGGAATCGAAAAAATATATTCAAACTCACAGGATAATTACGGATGGCTTAACGTTGAAATTACACCCGGATACGATATGAATAAAGCTATTGAGAATGTAAAGAATTCTGTTAACTCAATTAATGCTTATCCCACGGGGGCTGAAAAACCTATTATCAGGCAGGAGACTATGTGGAACAGGGGAATAATGTTGAGTGTTTATGGACCTGAAGATCTTTTTACTCTTAAAAAAATTGTTGAAGAATTCAGGGATGATTTATTAAAAAGCGGAAAGATTTCCAACATAATGATGTGGGGAATTCCTGAACGGGAGTTCTCGATTGAAATATCTCCTGAAAATTTAATCCGCTACAAACTTACGATTCAGGATATAGCAAATGCAATAAGAAATTCCAACCTGAATATTTCCTCCGGATCGGTTCTAACCGACCAGGAAGAAATTCTCATTCGTTCTTACAACAAAAAATACCAGGCAAAAGATCTCGAGAACATTGAAGTCGTTTCTTCCATCAACGGACAAAAAATAAGATTAAACGATATATGTTTAGTTCAGGAACAATGGCCTGAAAACCAGTTCTATTCGGAATATAATGGAAGGCAATCTGTTGGGTTTAATGTGATGTATAACAATAATGAAGATGTTGTCGAGGTTGTTAATATCACAGAAAATATCGCAAAAGAATACGAAGCCAAATATGCAGGGCTTGTTCATTTCAATACTTTTATAAGAGAGACTGATGAGCTTGAAGAAAGAATTGACCTGATGAGCCAGAACGGTTTGCTTGGATTGGTGCTCGTAGTTGTTCTTCTCGCTATCTTCTTAAATTCAAGAGTTGCATTCTGGGTCGCTGCCGGAATTCCGGTTTCGCTTTTAGGGATGTTCTTCACCCTCTGGGCTTTAGGCATAACTATTAATGAAATGAGCCTGTTCGGAATTATTATGGTTATCGGAATTCTTGTCGATGACGGAATAGTAATAGGAGAAAGTATTTACCTGCAATGGGAGAAATATGGCAAAGCCCCTCTGCAAGCCGCAATAGACGGAACTCTCGATGTTATTAAACCGGTAGCAATTTCTGTTATCACGACTATGATAGCGTTTATACCATATTTTTATTTTTATGGAATGCTTGGCAAACATGTCTGGGAAATTGCCGCGGTAGTAATTATCTCATTAGGATTTTCATTAGTTGAGGCAATAGTAATTTTACCTGCACACATTTCACATTCAAAAGCTCTTCATATTAATCCTAAGAGTAATAGTTTATTTGTAAGGGTAAGACATTCTATTGATAAAGCAATTGATATTTTCCTAAATAAAATTTACAAGAGATTCCTTGCTTTCACTCTAAGAAACAGGTGGGCAGTTTCTGCAGGAGTATTTGCTGTTATTTTAATTATCGTTGGATTGTTCCAGGGCTCCCATGTAAGAGCACAATTTTTCCCGAATCTTGAACCACCTTACGCAAGAATACAGGTTGAAACACCCGCTGGAATTTCAGCAGAGATTGCTGATAAGATACGATATGACCTGATTAACAAATCGCTCAAGTTTGCTAAAGAATGGGATAATCCTAAAAAAGGAGATAAAAACCCGATACAAAATTATACTTCCTGGATGAATGGAGGAACAATTAATATTTTCTTCGTTCTCCCCTCTTCGGAATTCAGGGATTATACGGTTAGTGAATTCTCGGATGCCTTAGGCGAATATATAGGCAGCGTTCCTGAAGCAGATAATATTATTATCGGCGGATGGTCCTTTGGCGGAAATCCTATTTCAGTAAGATTCCAGAGTTCGGAATATAACCAGTTGCTGAAAGCTAAAGATCTTCTTAAAGATGAATTGAAAAAAATCGGTGGGGTTAAAGATATCAGGGACGATACACCTCTTGGCAATAATGAGTTTATTGTAACATTAAAACCAAAAGGTAAAGCTCTCGGATTTACGCTCGGTGATCTTACATCACAATTAAGACAGGGATTTTACGGACAGGAAGTAATGAGATTACAAAGAGGCAGAGACGAAGTTAAAGTCTGGGTAAGATTTGATAAAGAAAACCGTGTTGCAATAAGCCAGATAGAAAACCTGAAAGTCCGCACACTTTTAGGTGATTATGTGCCTTTTAAAGAAGTAGCAAATTATAAGATACAAAGAGGTTTAAGAAGAATAAGACACGAGAACGGTGAACGCTCTGTAACAGTATTTGCAGATCTCGATTATTCGAAAAACGATCTCGCAGTTGTTCTCGGAGATATCGATGGTACAATAGTCCCGAAAATTCTTTCACAGGTCGATGGTGTTACAAGAAGCTACGGCGGGCAGTCGGAAGAAGTCGATAAAATGGTCGGCTCTATGACTTACTCTATGACCATTGCAATGGTAATCATTTTTACAATTCTCATGTTCTTATTGAAATCATATCTTCAAACCATATTAGTAATGAGTCTTATTCCATTAGGAATAATCGGGGCTGTCTTCGGTCATTTTATAATGGATATTCCTTTATCGATTCTTTCATTCCTTGGAATTGTAGCACTTGCGGGAATAATAATAAACGATTCAGTCGTTTTAGTTGACAGGTATAATAATCTTATCAAAAAGGGCGAGGATATATTTGAAGCTTTGATGGATGCGGGATTGACAAGATTCCGTCCGATCGTGTTAACAACTGTTACTACTGTCGGGGGCTTAGCTCCAATAATTCTTATGAAAAGCGAGCAGGGACAATTCCTGGTTCCAATGGCTGTTTCAGTAGCCGGAGGTCTGATATTTGGAACATTGCTGACTCTCTTAATACTTCCTTCTGCAATTTATATGATAAGCGACATAAGAGTTTTATTCCACAGGAAGAAGAAATCAAGGAATGAGTTAGAGCCTGCTTACCAGAGGGGAGAATAAAAAACAAAAGTTTTTGACCCCTCTTTACTCCCCTTTGGGTGGGGTTTTGACACACTTATATTACTACCAACCTTATTTGCTAATCCCTTAGAAAGTATTTTAATTAAAGTGAGGTTTCCAGAAAATTGCAATTCCGTTTTTTGTTTTAACTCAATAGGAATTGTTTTTTTCTCGATTTGATTGAAAATGTTTAAACGGAACTAAAAATTTGAATCAGATTAATAACTGTAGAAGTAAAGCAATTTTTAATATATATTATTCTTTTAAATTGTACTAAATTCTTAATGGTAACTTTACTCGGGCCCGAAAGATGGAACTTGTTTTTCCTTTTAAAAACATTGCACTTAATTACTTCTGGGAATTTTTAGAGGATCGATTTATACACAACTTTTTCTGGGAATTTAAACAGAAAAATAATACAAATTACAAAGAACACTTAACCAACGATATTAAAACATTCTACAACAGCTTACCTAACTTCGAAAATGAAATTCTTCAAATAGTAAATACTACAAATCAAGAGACTATTAATTATTACTTTAAAGAACTTAAAAATAACATCGACAGGATCAAAACAATTAATGAGGAAGAAATAAAAAGCATTCTAAATGAATACAATATTAAAATCTACGAATTGTTTTCCGAAAAAATAAATAAAGAAATCGATGAATATTTTAAGAAAAACGAGAGAAAAAAATACAAACATTTAGAAGAATATGAAGCGGTTGATTTTATGGGTTCATTATTAAATCCTTTCCCAAGTGGAGAAATTAGAAAGAAAAGAGTAGTGAACTATAACTTTTATTGTATCGAAAAGATACCAGAACTGGTTGACTTCAAATATTTTAACAATTATTATCAATTGCTTAGTACTCTTCGTGACAAAATTTACTCTATCTCCGATAGATATATCTTACTATTTCAAGAGGGTAAGTTTAAAGTTGATATAGAAAAATTCTTCAATAAAGCTGTTGTATATGTTGAAGGTGAACATGATATTAAATTAATTAAAAAAGCCGCCATTTTATTAGGGCAAGAAAAAATTCTAGAAAAAATAGAGTTGAGGCAAAGAAGTGGTTTTAAAAACCTGGATAAAATCTGGAATTTTTATAAAAACAATTCAGTAGAAATCATAGCCCAAAAGAAAATATTGCTTTATGACTGTGATACTCATAAAAGTGATGAAAATTTCGGTAATTTATTATATAAGAGAACTATCCCCACTATTAAAGGACATATAATTACTAAGGGAATAGAAAACCTTTTTAGCAGTTATACTATTCAGGAAGCGATTAAACACAAAAAGGAATTTGTAGATTTTAAAACGATAAAAGGCTCTAATAGAGGTAAAGAATATTATGAAGAAATTAACGAAATTAATAAAGACGAAAAAGCTAATTTTTGTGAATGGATTTGTTCAACAGATTCGGCAGATGATTTTAAGAATTTTGAGATAATATTCAAAATAATCAGTGACATTTTAGAAGGTAATGTTCAATAAATACAATAAAAATTAATTAAACCCTTTCAAGGTGCCAACCTTACAATCTCCCAAACATTATTTTTTTTAAGATAGCAAATCCTATCATGCAATCTGCTCTCCCTTCCCTGCCAGAATTCAAAACGTTCCGGAATTAATCTGAAACCTCCCCAATTTGACGGAAGTGGGACATTGTCCTTGAATTTTTTCTCATACTCTGAAAATTGTTTTTCAAGATATTCCCTATCGGGAATTACTTCACTTTGCTTCGATGCCCAGGCTCCGATTTTGCTTTCTAACGGTCTCGTTTTAAAATAATTCTCGGATTCCAGTTTGCTGATTTTTTCTACTTTACCAGAAATTCTTACCTGTCTTTGTAAATCCATCCAGTAGAATAATAATTCGGCAACTGGATTTTCCGTTAACTCCTTCCCTTTTCGGCTTTCATAATTAGTAAAGAAAAGGAAACCATTTTCATCGTATCCTTTAAGCAACACAGTTCTTACCGATGGAACTCCTTCTTTACTTGCAGTAGCAAGTGTCATTGCAGTCGGTTCCTTTATCCCTGATTGCAATATCTCTTTATACCATTTGGCAAATTGTTTGATTGGATTCTTATCTACAGAAGATTTAGTTAATGTTTTCACTAATGTTTTTATGTTTTATTAGCATTTAAGTTGACTATGATTTATTTGTTTTGTTTGATAAATTTACAATCATCAAAGGTAAAATCACAATACCCCCGGATAAAATGAAAGCAAAAGACCTGACTGAAGAGCAGAAGGAAGAACTTGAAAAGTTTGGAGCAAATACCTGGTTTGTAGAATATCTTCATAAACAGTATGAAGAGAATCCTTCCGATATCCCCGAACAATGGAAAAAATTCTTTGATAAAGACGACAGCACAAAGAAGGATAACGGGCAAAATGAAAAGAAAGTCAAACCTTCAATCGTAGTTCCCCAACAAAAAATAAAACTTACTGAACCAGATACAGATGATGAATTAAAAATCATTGCAGGAAGTTCTGCTAAGATTCTGGAAAATATGAACACGAGTCTTACGATTCCCGTAGCAACTTCTCAAAGAACAATTCCCGTTAAACTTCTTGAAGAGAACAGAACTTTAATTAATAAATTTCTTGGCAAAAAAAATCTCGGTAAAGTTTCATTTACCCATCTTATAAGCTGGGCAATTCTTAAGGCAATAAAAGCAATACCTGCTTTGAACAATGCGTTTACTATAATAGATAACAAACCTTACCTTATTCAAAGAAAAGGTGTTAATCTCGGTTTGGCAATCGATATAGAAAGAAAAGACGGCAGCAGGTCTCTTCTCGTTCCTAATATTAAAGATGCTGATAAAACAAACTTCAAAGAATTCTGGGATAAATATGAAGACATTGTTGAACGCTCGAGGAAAGGAACAATAGATCCTGCCGAGTTTATGGGAACAACAATTACTTTAACAAACCCTGGTACTTTGGGAACAGTTGGTTCTGTCCCCCGGTTAATGGTTGGGCAGGGTGCAATTATAGCTGTGGGCGCAATACAGTATTCCGCAGAATACCAGGCTATGTCTCCATCAACAATTTCTACTCTCGGTGTAAGCAAAGTTATGACTATAACAAGCACTTACGACCACAGGATAATTCAGGGGGCTGAATCCGGTCTTTTCCTTAAAGAGATACACGAACTGCTTCTGGGAAAAGATAATTTTTATGAAGAGATTTTCGAAACATTAACAATCCCTGTCAAACCGCTGACCTGGAAAACAGATTATCAGCCCGGTATTTTTGAAGGAGCTGCAAACAAAGAAGAGATTGAAAAACAAGCGCGTGTTTTACAACTCATAAATTATTACAGGGTACGCGGTCATCTAATAGCTAATCTTGATCCGTTGGGTTCAAAAATCCCGTACCATGCCGAACTTGACCCTGCAACTTTTAATTTAACTATCTGGGACCTCGACAGAAATTTTATAACTGGTGGTTTCGGAGGTACACCTACATCAATTTTAAGAGATATTCTCGACACACTTCAGAAAACTTACTGCGAAAAGATTGGTGCAGAATATATGCACATTCAAAATCCCGCGGAAAAAATATGGCTCCAGGATATGATGGAGCCTGTTAAAAATGTTCCCAACTTCGACCTGAAAACAAAGAAGATAATTCTTCAGAAATTAATTATGGCTGAGACCTTCGAACATTTTATTCATAACAGGTTTATCGGTCATAAAAGATTTTCAATAGAAGGCTCTGAAACTCTTATACCTGTTCTCGATATACTTTTAAATAATGCAAGTGAGCATGATGTAAGCGAAGTTGTTTTAGGTATGGCACACAGGGGCAGGTTAAATGTGCTGGCAAATATTATCGGGAAATCTTACGACTCTATATTCTCCGAGTTTGAAGACATAAGAGATCCTAATTCTATCCAGGGATCGGGCGATGTTAAATATCATCTCGGTGCATCGGGTAAATACAAAACAAAAAACGGCAGGGTTATCAGTGTTTCCCTTGCATCCAATTCAAGTCATCTCGAGTGGGTAAATCCGGTTGTTGAAGGAATTGTAAGAGCAAAGCAAACAAGGCTCGCAGATAAAGAACGGCGTAAAGTTATGCCGGTACTTATTCATGGTGATGCTGCTTTTGCCGGGCAGGGAGTTGTTGCAGAAACTCTTAATCTTTCCCAGTTAAAAGGATACAGGACCGGCGGCACAATCCACATTATAATTAATAACCAGATCGGGTTTACTACAACACCGGAAGATGCACGTTCTTCTGTTTATGCTACAGATGTTGCAAAGATGATCCAGGCACCAATCTTTCACGTTAACGGCGATGATCCTGAAGCTGCATTATGGGTAACCAAGCTTGCATTTGAGTACAGGCAGATATTTAAGAAGGATGTTGTTATCGATCTTTTCGGATATAGAAGACATGGGCACAACGAAGGTGATGAACCCGGATTTACACAACCTCTTTTGTACGATAAAATTAAAAATCATCCCTCTGTAAGAAGTATTTATACCGATAACCTTATTAGAAAGAATATCCTTACTAAGGAAGAAACCGATAATGTGAAAAACGAAATTGAGGAAAGACTGAGCGAATCTTTTGATAAGATAAAAAAGAAAAGCAGCACGTTTAAGTCCGATCTTCCCCTTGCGGTATCTAAAGAAAAAGTCGATTCGGTAAAACCTGTAAAGCATACGTCGATTTCCAAAGAAATACTCGAACAGGTTGTAAATGGAACAACGAAAATTCCTGAAGGATTTAATATTCATCCGAAGCTTAAGAAGTTCCTCGAAAAAAGACGGGACTTTCTTAATGAATTAGATGAAGTAGATTGGGCTTTTGCAGAAACACTTGCATTTGGCAGCTTACTTATTGAAAATACTCCAGTGAGATTGAGTGGACAGGACAGCGTACGAGGAACTTTTAGCCAGAGACATTTGGCACTAACAGATATTAACTCCGGCGAGGAATATATTCCTCTCAATTTTATGAAAAATAGCCAAGCTCATATTGAAGCCCTGGACAGTTTACTTTCAGAAGCTGCTGTGCTGGGATTCGAATATGGTTACAGTATTGCCGATCCACTTGCACTTGTTATTTGGGAAGCTCAGTTCGGAGATTTTTCCAATGGCGCACAAATTATAATAGATAATTTTATAGTTGCATCTTATGAGAAATGGAATCTTCCAAACAACATTGTTATGCTTTTACCGCACGGCTACGAGGGACAGGGACCTGAGCACTCTAGCGCAAGACTCGAGAGATTTCTTATCCTTTGTGCTCAGGATAACATACAGGTTTGTAATGTAAGCACACCGGCTCAATACTTCCATTTGCTTAGAAGGCAGATTAAACAGAATGTGAACAAGCCTTTGATTATCATGACGCCTAAAAGTCTGCTGAGACTCCCGGAAGCAAAATCGGTAAAAAAAGAATTCCTGACAGGAAACTTTCATGAAATAATTGATGATGCTGCAATAAATGATAAGAAAAAAATAAAAAGGTTAATTTTAACAAGTGGAAAAGTTTTTTATGAATTAAAAAAGCACTGCGCTGATAACAAAATAATTGATACGGCAATTGTGAGAATTGAACAGTTCTATCCTTTCAAAGCAGAAAAAGTAAAAGAGATAATTCATTCTTACTCACAAACCAAAAAAGTGATCTGGGTTCAGGAAGAGCCAAAGAATATGGGTGCGTGGAATTTTCTTTTACCTAAGTTGCAGGAATGTATTCTTCCTGAGCAGAAAGTTTTTTATTCAGGCAGATCAGAAAGCGCAAGCCCTGCTGTCGGTTCTTCTAAAACTTCAAATCAGCAGCAAGTAGAATTAATTAAGAGCGGCTTTTCAATTTAGTATTCCTTGTATTTTGTATATTGTTAGTAGTTTATAGTATTTATACTTTAAAGCAAATGCGGGCATATTCAGCAGACATAGTGTAGGCTTCCCCGCTTGTAAGAGATTTGCGGCAGTAATTCAGTGGTAGAATGCCAGCTTCCCAAGCTGGACGTCGCGGGTTCAAGTCCCGTCTGCCGCTCAAATAAAAACTAAAGAGTAGGCTAAGCTGAAAGTTTACTTATTTTATAATTATAAGTATCTTTCCTACACTTTTACACAGCAACTTTGATTGAACAAATGATTGAATGTGTGTTGCTGATCATTCAATCATATATTTATACACTTTTTAGGGCGCTTAGCTCAGGTGCCTGTCCGCCGAATCCTGATTTATCGGGAGAAGGCGGAGTTCAGAGCATCTGCCTTACAAGCAGATTTAATTTACCATTAAATATTCGGGCGCTTAGCTCAGCTGGTTCAGAGCATCTGCCTTACAAGCAGAGGGTCCGCGGTTCGAATCCGTGAGCGCCCACTTACTTAACTACTTATTATATATCCTGCATAAAGTGCGACCGGTATACCTCAGAAAAGATACAAGCAACGGAATAAGAAAAATTCAATTAGATATGCCTTACCTTGCATATCATAAAAAAATAAGACTACCTAAATGGCAGTGGGAGGAGGGGTTATATCTTCCCTATAAACCGGAAAGAGCTAATGTTGAGTTTGAAAGATATTTTTTATCTGAAGATAAGATAATAAAGGAAGATCCGAATCATTACTTTTTTGATTTCCCCTTCAGACCGGAACAAGTAGAAACCGTTGCAATTTAGGATTTACCTGCCTAAAATTTTTTCAAGTAGAGCTAAAATTTCCTCGTGAGTAAAAGGTTTGGAAATATAATGAGAGCAACCCCTGCTCAAAAATTTTTCCTCATCCCCTCTCATTGCGTGCGCTGTTACGGCAACAATAGGAGTACTTTTATAATTTGCCATTTTTCTTATTTCTTCTGTAGTCA
>MGZZ01000045.1 GCA_001802795.1 Ignavibacteria bacterium GWC2_36_12
CGTTGTAAACCTCCTGTTTTGTCATTCCATTTTGAGCAAATGAAGTGCTCATCAACAAAAATGCAAACAAAAAAATTGAAATGGCTTTCATTTGAAACTCCTTTAATTGTTAATAAAATTTTTTTGAATTACCGGTGGTGAAAAATAAAACCCCAAAAAGTGGATTGCTTGTAGAAATGGAGTTAATTCATGTATAAAACAGAGTAAAATTCAGGCAGGATTTATCAGTTGACGGACTTCCTCTATATTAAAGGATAGCTTTTCCCGAAGTTCCACAGGAGAGCAGCCGGTTCGTTGCTTTACAAAATGATTGAAGTGTGACTGATCACTAAAATTAAGCTCTAGTGCAATTTCTGTTATTGTTTTATCTGTAGAAACAAGCTGGACTTTGGCTTCAAGCAAAAGCATATCATTGATAAAATCACGTGGAGTCTTACCATATGTTTCTTTCACGGCATCGGTTAAGTATTTGGGAGTTATATGCAACTTTTCTGCATACTGTTGTACCTCCCGCATCTCAATAAAATTTTTCTCAACCAAATGTTTAAACCTGTTTGCTAACTTAGTAGCTCTGCTTGAGCTTTCTTTTATTTGCTTTACGTGCGGGCGGTAAATTTCACGTATACGCAGAAGCAGAATAAAAATATAGTTTCGCAGCAGGAAATCTTTTTCATAAGAAAATCTTTCATATTCAGTGATAATATCTTTAAATGATTTTTGAAGAAGTGAACTTTCTTCCGCTGTTATATTAATTACATGTTCAGCTTCAGAGTTAAAGAAAGGAAATTCTTCTGTTAGGGGTCCTTTCAATAAGGGCTGTATGAAATCAGTCTTAAAATGAATACAATAACCTTTACAGTTGCTGATATTTGAAGAAGCATAAACCATATTTTCTGGAACAATAACTAAATCATTTGGTTTCAGCCAGCGGTAATCAGCACCTATATGTACATCATGTATTCCTTCGAGCAGCAGGTAAATTAAATTAAATCGTCTTCTCAATGCCCTAATTCCAATTTCAGGATCAACATTTTTATGCTTATCCTCAAGAGTTCCGGGCATGCACATCATATTTATATCATAAGAACGATCATCCCTGTTGATGAGTTTTTCAAAAGCTGCAAGATTATCTATTGTTAATATTTCTTTCTTAGGCATTTCTTTTATCAGAGTTAATATTAACAATTTCAATAGGTAAGAAGCAATGGTTTATGGTAAGATTTTGATAAGCTTTCTTGATTGAAACAGTTTATAAGATGTTTTTACTTATTAACCCACGACCTGCCTTGCTGGCAGGCAGGCTTAAGGGTGTGTTGCCTAACTGATCCTTTATCAATTTATTGATCCTCTACAAGGATCATATTTTTAGGTTTTTATTCTGAGTTACAATAATTAAACATCTACGATGTTATTTAATAATAACAGACCTCGTAGAGCCTGCCTGATGGCAAGGCAGGGTCATATTATTGTAGAAAGATAAAGCCAACATATTATAAATCCTCGTAGAGGATTAACAGAAATTATTTTCTAATGTTATGCAACAGTCCCTTAAGTCGTGGGTTAGCCTCAAGAATAATAATGATTAACCGTTTCGTCGAAGGAGTCCTTTGGACAACGGTTTATTAAATTGTAGAAAATAGATAGCTATATTCTCTCAAATGGGAAATTCGATTCTCAGATTAAAGATGATTTGGCTCAATTAAAAAAGCCCGGACAAGCCGGGCTTTATAGAAAGAATGAAATGAAAAAGTTTTATTTGATCAATGTCATTTTTCTTACTTCTGAAAAAGTTCCTGCATCGAGCTTATAAAAATAAAGTCCGCTTGTTAAATTCTTTGCATCGAAATTAACTTTGTAAGAACCGGCTTCCTTAAACCCGTTTACTAAAGTTTTTACTTCCTGCCCAAGCGTGTTGTAAATCTTTAGAGCAACATTAGCACCTTCTGGTATGCTGAAGCTTATTGTTGTGCTCGGGTTGAAAGGATTTGGATAGTTCTGAGCCAGCTCAAACTTTGCTACGGTTGTGAAACTAACTTCAACTGCATCGGAGTATTTATATGTGCCGTTAAAATCAACCTGTTTTAGCCTGTAGGAATATTTTCCAGGTGTAACAGAATTATCTGCATAGGAATATATCTGTATATTCGTTGTCGTTCCGTTGCCGTCAAGAAAAGCGATTCTGCTCCAGTTATCCGAAGAAGATTTTCTCTCTACTTCGAATCCTTTGTTATTTGTTTCAGTAGCTGTTGACCAGCGGAGTAAAACTGCATTTGGCTCTACAGAAACTGTGAATGAAATTAATTCTACGGGTATCGGTGCAGAAGGTGTAAAGTCTGTATAATATCTTGGAAAAATTTGATAACCACCGTCGTATGGAGCACTTGCGTCAAATTGAGCCCCTATCCCAATAACATCCTGCGGCCAGGTAGGTTCAGTTTGTCCGTCAATATCTGTGTCGGAGTCAATTCTAAAAACAACTGTATCAATTCCATCGCTTAGGGATAAGTTAGCGCTGCTACTTGCTGGCCAGGTGCCACCTACCAAAGATAAATCCTTAACAAGGATTAAGCTGCCTTCATACATCTCAGGATTGGCTTTATAAGCAGCAAGTGTTATTTCCATCGCATCAGGCAAAACACCACCTGTACCAACAGAATCCCAACCGGCAGTATTAGAAGGAACTATTTCAGTCATACCATTAAATTGAGTAACAACACCCGTTATAATAAGTGAATCTCCCAAACCCCAATTAAATACTGTGCCTGACATAAAAAGATCAGTTCCTGCTGTACCATCCCACAAATAAAATGAACTGTTTGATGTTTGAAAGTTTGGTGAAATAATTACACCGGCTACCTTAACCGTATCTCCCAAACGGTCAGGGACAAAATCCGCGTTCAAATCTTCAATAGCTTCTGCAATTGAAAGAGAATCTATTGTACTGTATGCAGGTTTACTAACTAACAAAATTGAAAGAACCAAAAAGGGAAGTAATAGTTTCTTCATAGCACCCTCTCCTTTAAGTTGATGTTAATGTTTGTCGTGAATTTGGTTCATAATGTAAAATGAAAAATCTTTTATTGCAAATGGTTGGGAGTAATTAATAAAGAATTAATATTGAGGCAAAATCCTAATATATGCTTCGGCGGGTGGGTCGTTATACTTAAAAGATAATCCCCCAGACTGGTTGGGGGTGTTTGTCTCAGGAAATAAATTATGTAATAGGGGAGTTAGTTCAAGGAGAATTAGTCTGCATAGAATTGATTTTTCAATTCTTCTTCAGAAATGTATTTAGAAGCTTGCCTGATTATTGCTTTTAGAGTGCCTCTATCAATCTCTTTATGATTCGGAATTGTTACTGATTGCTTCACATTATTTTTTAATAATCGGGCTAATTTAATGTGACTCCCTTTTTGTCCAGAGATTGTGAACCCAAATGTTTTGAATATTTTAATTACATCTTCCCCGGAAAGAACTTTTAGTCTAGGCATAGATAAGATTGTCTAATTCGACATTTGCAATAATTGTAGGGTTAGGGGCAATATCAAGGTCTTCCAGGCTTTCTTCTTCAAGATGCAATTCAAGCGCTTCCTTCAAATTTCTTACTAAATCATCCAGGGTTTCGCCCTGTGTAACTACTGGTAAATCAATACACTCTGCAACAAAATACTTCTCGCCTTTAAATATGTGGACACTTATTATTTTTTTCATTCTATTTTCCCGGTTGTTTATTAAACTCTGAATTAAGATAACATATTAAGGATAGAAAATCTATTCTCACTTTTTACGCTTATTAAATTCTCTCAAGAGATGCTTACTATAAAAAGATAATCCCCGTGTGTTGATGAGCTACTTACCTGTAAGCAGTTCTATTTCTTCTAAAGGGATTCCTTTTAATTTTCCCTGGCGGAATAACTTTACTCTCTTTTCGGATTCTTCCAGCCAGATTTTTTCTATTTCTTTATCCGGTTCATCAAGACTTTTTAATATGCTGTCTACTACCAATAATTTCTCTTGTGGGGAAAGCTTCATTGCGTTCTTTATAATTTCCTTGCTGCTCATTTAAGTCCTTCCTTTCGTTTACTAACAATATAACTTATAAGAAATTCTACCGCAAAATAAAAAACTACCAAAAAGTCTTTTAATTTTTTTCTTGCTAAAGCAGGTTTCAGGATGACGAGCGCTTTGGAATTCTTTCGCACCCTCTTTATATTTGAAAACTTAATTTTTGAAACTATTTCTACTAATTAAAGGATGTTATGCAAGACGCATGGAATACAGGAGCGATGGAATTATGGAATATTCATTCATTATTCCAGCATTCCGCAATTCCATTATTCCCAAAGTTTGTCAGGATAACTTATTGATGCAGAAAATTACTATTAGCGATCTCGGTAAGTATGTTGGACAGGAGATTTCTTTACAAGGCTGGCTTTATAATAAAAGATCGGGCGGAAAGATTAAGTTTTTGGTTTTGAGGGATGGAACAGGTTACCTTCAATGTGTTTATTTCAAAGGAAATGTTACTGAAGATATTTTTGAAACTGCAGACAGGATCGGGCAGGAAACTTCTATAGAAGTAACGGGAAAAGTTAAAGCGGAACCGAGAGCACCGGGTGGATATGAGCTCGATGCGACAGGTCTTAAAGTAATCAGCGAAGCTCACGATTATCCTATCACTCCCAAAGACCACGGAATTGAATTCTTAATGGATCACAGGCACCTGTGGCTTCGTTCGAGCAGGCAGGTCGCTATCTTAAAAATAAGGCACCGAATTGTAAAAGCTATCAGAGATTTTTTTGACGGCAACGGATTTACTTTAATGGATGCACCGATCTTAACTCCAAATGCTGTTGAGGGAACTTCCACACTTTTTGAGACTCCGTATTTTGATCTGGGGAAAGCATACTTAACTCAGTCGGGACAGCTTTATGGCGAAGCCGGGGCTATGGCTCTTGGTAAAATTTATACTTTCGGTCCGACTTTCAGAGCGGAGAAATCCAAAACGAGAAGACATCTTACAGAATTCTGGATGATCGAACCGGAAGTTGCTTTCAATGATCTGAATGACAATATGGATCTTGCAGAAGAATTTCTGGAATATGTTGTTCAAACAGTGTTAAAGGAAATGGAGGAAGAATTAAAAGTTCTTGAAAGAGATACAACAAAACTTAAAAATGTTAAAAAGCCTTTGCCAAGAATTACTTATGATGAAGCTGTCGGGATTTTAAAGAAGAGCGGAAGCCAGTTTGAATATGGAAATGATTTCGGCGGTGGAGATGAAACAATAATCTCGGAACAGTTTGATCGCCCTGTAATGGTTCACCGTTATCCCGCCGCAGTAAAAGCATTTTATATGAAACGCGATCCTGGAAATGAAAATCTTGCTTTAGCTGTCGATGTTCTTGCACCGGAAGGTTATGGAGAAATTATCGGCGGCAGTCAGCGGGAGGATGATCTTAATAAACTTCTTGAAAGAATTAAAGAACACAATCTTCCTCAGGAAGCTTTTGAGTGGTATCTTGATTTAAGAAGATATGGTTCCGTTCCTCATTCAGGTTTTGGGCTTGGACTGGAAAGAACTGTCGGCTGGATTTGCGGACTTGAACATGTTAGGGAAACTATTCCGTTCCCGAGAATGATTTACCGCAATACGCCATAAAGATGGAAGATGTTTGATGGAAGAGGGAAGATGGAAAAAGAGTAAAACAGAATTTGAAATTGAATTTCTATAAAAAATGGAGGGTTAAAATGAATAGTAAAACTGAAGAATTACTTAATAGAACTTTTGATTTTGGAGTTGACTGTTTGCTTTTTCTTGAAACTTTGCCAAAAAGTAAAATGTTTTCGGTTATTACATTTCAATTAGCTAAAGCATCAACATCTGTTGGAGCTAATTATGAAGAAGCACAAAGTGCAGAATCAGGTAAGGATTTTATTCATAAGATTGGAGTTGTTTTAAAAGAAGCTCGTGAAAGCAATTATTGGCTACGGGTCTTAAACGCTATTCTGCCGGATTCTAAAAAGATTGAAAAATTTAAGAATATGTTAATGAAAGTTTTGAACTTAAAAAGATATTTACATCGATTAAATTAACATCTCAACAAAATTTAGGTAAAAGAAAAATATAAAAATGGAAATTCTAAAAAACATCTTCCCTGCCTTGCCGGCAGGCAGGCATCAACCATCAACCATCTTCCATTAACAGAGAGATGACGTTAGAGACAATACTTTTTATACTTTTTGCAGGCATTGCTGCGACAACATCTGTCCTGATGATTACAAGATCTAATATTGTAATAGCGGCTTTGTTTTTGATTTTAAATTTTGGTGCGCTTGCGGGTTTATACCTGTTGCTTAATGCACAGTTCCTTGCCGTAACACAGGTTATAGTGTATGCAGGTGCAATTATGGTTCTTTTTCTTTTTGTAATTATGCTTCTTAAACCTGAGCACGAAAGAAGTATTTATAAAATTCCGGGGATGAAAATTTTTGCTTTTGCAATTGCCTTTTTGGTTTTTGTTCAGCTTGCATATCTGATCCTATTTTCATCATCATCTGAAAAGGTTTCTCCCGATGTTCAGGCGAGTATAAATGCAGGAACAATTGAAACGATCGGAAGGGAATTATTTACAAATTATATTTTACCTTTTGAAGCTGCAGGCTTTCTTCTTCTTGCTGCAACAATTGGCGCACTTATTTTAGCAAAAAAGAAGATCGAATAAAAAATGGAATGTTGGAATATTGGAGTGTGGAATGTTGGATTAATGAAGGTTGTATTTATTCCATGATTCCATTATTCCAGAAAGTAGATGAAGTTGTTAGTTATAATAGAAATAAATAAAGTGTAAACGACGATGTCTGTCCCCATAGAATATTACTTATTACTCAGCGCTTTTATGTTTATAGTTGGCGTAGCCGGAGTTCTTACAAGAAGAAATGCAATTGTTGTTTTTATGTCCGTTGAGTTGATGCTGAACTCTGCTAATCTTACTTTAATTACTTTCTCATCTTTTATGGGAAATCCGGTTGGACAGCTTTTTGTTTTCTTTGTAATGACTGTCGCCGCCGCCGAAGCTGCAGTTGGATTAGCAATTATTATTGCTCTTTTCAGGAATAAACAGACAGTTAATATTGATGAGATAAATATTTTGAAATGGTAAAAGCTGTCACACTGAGCTTGTCTAAGTGTGACAGGTTGAAGAAATAGAAGTCATCCTTCGACCTGCTTCGACTTCGAAGCAAGGCGAGCAGGCTCAGGAGGACACGCAAAATAAAGTTTTATGATTGATTTAATGTATTTAACGGTTTTGCTTCCTCTTTTAGGCTTCATTATTAATGGAGCTTTTGGAAGTAAAATCTCCGCCATAGGCGGATCAGCCTCTGACCGAAGAAATGAAAAAGTAATTGGCATTATTGGAAGCGGAGTAATCGGTCTTTCATTTCTTATTACTATTATTGCTTTCTTTCAGACACTCGCCCTTCCGGTTGAAGAAAGAAAAACAATAATAAATCTTTTTACATGGCTTAAAGTTTCTTCCCTCGATGTTGGTTTTGCATACCAGGTAGATCAGCTTTCACTTATAATGGCTTTAATTGTAACCGGGGTCGGGTTCATTATTCATGTTTACTCAATCGGTTATATGCACGGAGATAAAGGTTTCTGGAGGTTCTTCGCTTATATGAATCTCTTCATCTTTGCGATGATGAACCTGATACTTGCAGACAACTTTGTTCTTTTGTTTTTAGGATGGGAAGGGGTTGGTCTTTGCTCTTACCTGTTAATCGGTTTCTGGTATGACAAAAAATTTGAAAAAAGCACGACAAGTGATGCAGCTAAAAAAGCTTTTGTCGTAAACAGGATTGGTGATTTCGGTTTTCTTCTCGGAATGTTTCTCATTTATCTCACTTTCAATAGTCTTAATTTCAATGAAGTATTCACAAGAGCCTCAGCATTTGGTGTTCCTGAAACAACATTTGCATTCATTGCCATTTTTCTTTTTATAGGAGCAACCGGAAAATCGGCACAGATACCTTTGTTTGTCTGGCTGCCGGATGCAATGGCTGGTCCGACACCTGTTTCTGCATTGATACATGCAGCAACAATGGTTACAGCTGGAGTTTACATGGTTGCAAGATGTTCGATCATCTTTGCATCTGCACCTGCAATTCTAACTGTAGTTGCTGTTATCGGAACTTTAACTGCTTTGTTTGCAGCAACTATCGGCATTGTTCAGAATGATATTAAAAAAGTTTTGGCTTACTCGACAATCAGTCAGCTTGGTTATATGTTTCTTGCTATGGGAGTCGGTGCTTTTTCTGCTGGCATTTTCCATGTAATGACTCACGCTTTCTTCAAAGCTCTTCTCTTTCTTGGTGCCGGTTCTGTAATTCATTCAATGCATCATGAACAGGATATTCAGCATTACGGTGGACTGAGAAAACATATGCCAAAAACTGCTGGAACATTTTTAATTGCAGCGCTGGCAATTTCCGGCATTCCTCCTTTATCAGGTTTCTTCAGCAAAGATGAAATACTCTGGTATTCTTTTGCAAACGGCGGATTTCTTTTCTGGCTTATCGGTGCATTGACAGCTTTCATAACTGCTTTCTATATGTTCAGGCTTTACTTTTTAACATTTGAAGGGAAAGAAAGGTTCGGACACGAAAAGCCCGCTTCGACTCGGTCGAACCGAGGCGAGCATCCGCATGAATCTCCAAACGTAATGGTTATTCCATTAATTATTTTGGCTGTACTATCTGCAATTGGTGGATTCATCGGGATACCGGAAATCTTTTCAGGTGAGCATGGAAATATTTTTCACGGCTGGTTAGAGCCTGTCTTCAAGAATGCGGAAAGAAAACTTGCAATATACGGTTTGCATACACATTTCCAGGAAATACTTTTAATGACAATTTCTGTTGCAGGTGCTGCAGGATCGATATTCTTTGCAAGATATATTTATCTCAGGAAACCGTCAATTGCATCCGGTACAGCTAAGAAATTCAAATCGATATATAATCTTTTATGGAATAAATATTTTGTCGATGAACTTTACGATGCAACTGTCATCAATCCCATAGTTAAAACCTCCGATTCTTTTTTATGGAGAATAGCTGATAATAAAATTATTGATGGACTTGTAAACGGAATCGCATCACTAATCGAATCAGCTTCAGTCGTAATCAGGAAAATGCAGACAGGTGTTGCACAGTTTTATGCAGTTATTATGATGGTTGGAATTGCAGCAGCGTTATTCTGGATAGTTTTGAGCTTATAAATGGAATACAGCAGTTTAATATCGTATCTCTTAATAATACCTTTTGCCGGTGCTTTTCTTCTTTTATTAATAAACAAAAGAAATGAAAAGCTAATACGCTACGCCGGTTTAGCCGCTTCTCTTTTAACATTTATTATATCGCTCGTTATCTATTTTAATTTTGATGACCGGAATTCCGAATTCCAGTTTGTTCATAAATTTTCGTGGATAGAGAATCTTAATATTTTTTATTTTGTCGGTATCGATGGTCTTTCTCTTCTACTTGTTCTTCTTACGACTTTTATTACCCCTCTTACTTTAATTTCAAGCTGGTCAAGCATAGCGAGCAAAGTAAAAGAGTTTACATTTTTCATGTTGATGCTCGAAGTAGGAATGCTCGGAGTTTTTGTTTCTCTCGATCTTTTTCTCTTTTACATTTTCTGGGAAGCAATGCTTATCCCGATGTATTTTATAATAGGAATATGGGGAGGAAAAGAAAGAATTTATGCTTCGATAAAGTTTTTTATTTATACGATGTTCGGCAGTTTGCTGATGCTTGTT
The DNA here is from genome assembly GCA_001802795.1 of Ignavibacteria bacterium GWC2_36_12. Classification (GTDB taxonomy): domain Bacteria; phylum Bacteroidota; class Ignavibacteria; order Ignavibacteriales; family Ignavibacteriaceae; genus RBG-16-34-14. Next base: position 9,822 of record MGZZ01000045.1, read on the forward strand.
GCAATAATCTGGCTTGCGATTTATGCATCTGCTCCGCTTGGATATTTTACAACAAGCCTGCCGGAACTTTACTCAGTCGGACCACAGGTAGAAAAAACAATTCAGGACTGGATGTTCCTCGCATTTGCATTCAGTTTTGCAATTAAAGTTCCGCTTTTCCCTTTACATACATGGTTGCCCGATGCTCACGTTCAGGCGCCAACTGCGGGCAGCGTTATTCTTGCAGGAGTTTTACTTAAGATGGGAACTTACGGTTTGCTGAGATTTTGTCTCCCATTATTTCCGCAAGCCTCGATTACATTTGCTCCTTACATTTCTGTTCTTGCAGTAACCGGAATTATTTATGGTGCTCTCGTTGCAATGGTTCAGAAAGATATGAAAAAGCTTGTTGCTTATTCTTCTGTTGCGCATTTAGGTTTTGTTGTGCTCGGAATTTTTGCAATGACCCAGGAAGCTGTTCAGGGTGCAATAATCCAGATGATAAATCATGGTCTTTCTACAGGAGCTTTATTCCTTTTGGTTGGAATTATTTATGAAAGAACCCACACGCGGGAGATAAGTGATTATGGGGGAATAGCAAGGATAGTTCCTGTTTTTTCTTTCATGCTTATGTTCGCTTCTCTTTCATCAATCGGTTTACCGGGATTAAATGGTTTTGTCGGCGAGTTTTTAATTCTGCTTGGTGCCTTTAAATCCCCTGTCCTTAATAACTGGTGGTATACTGTTTTTGCAACTTCGGGAGTTATTTTCGCTGCTGTTTATCTGCTCTGGATGTACCAAAGAGTTGTATTTGGAGAAGTTAAAAATCAAAAGCTTACTTCTTTAACAGATATGAACTTCCGCGAAATTTTGGTTATGGTTCCAATATTCATTTTTATTATATGGATCGGAATTTACCCGGGAACTTTTCTGAAAGTCTCCGAAAAAACATCGGCAAAAATTATCGAACAGGTTCTTCCTTCTAACCAGGTAACAATAAAATAATGGTGTAATGAAAAAATACTCTCCTGCTTTAATACTTTTTTTTGTATTGATATCCGATTTTTTAATTGCATCCGATTCCGGTTCAGTTATTTCCGAAACACAAACTGTGCACCAGTTGCCGGATACTTTAATGGTTATTCCCTTCATTCTTTTGCTTTTAATGATTGCGACGGGACCATTATTTTATAAACATTTCTGGGAACATAATTATCCGAAAATTGCGATCAGTCTTGGAATTGTAACTGTTGTTTATTACTTAGTTTTTTTAAAAGATGCTCACTCTCTTCTTCATACTCTTACAGAATATCTATCTTTCATTGCATTGTTAAGTTCTCTTTTTGTTGCTTCAGGCGGTATTCTCATTAAAGTTGATAAGAAATCAACTCCATTGTTAAATGTTTTCTTTCTTGCTTTTGGTGCGATTATATCAAATGTAATTGGTACAACCGGTGCGTCAATGCTTTTGATAAGACCATTTATCAAGATTAATCAGAACAGGATAAAACCTTATCATATTATTTTCTTCATATTCATTGTAAGTAACATTGGCGGTGCTTTAACTCCAATCGGTGATCCTCCTTTGTTTCTCGGTTTTCTGAGAGGAGTTCCGTTCTTCTGGGTAATTGAGAATGTTTGGTACATCTGGATTCCCGCAATGATTTTAATTCTCGCTTTGTTTTTTATTGTGGATTCGTTTAATAAAGGAAATGAAGAAACTAAGCTTCAGCAAACTTATTCCGGGAAAATTGAATTTAAGGGATTAAAAAATCTTATTTACCTCGGAATAATTATTCTCTCGGTTTTTATCGACCCAGGAGTTCTTTCATTTGTACCGAGTCTCGCTCCTTTTCCAATCGGCATTAGAGAGATAATAATGTTTTTGGTAGTTTACATTTCATTTAAAACTGCCGATAAGGAAGTTTTAAAAGCAAATGAATTCGATTTCGAACCCATAAAAGAAGTAGCTTATCTCTTTGTAGGTATCTTTGCAACTATGATTCCGGCGCTTCAGTTAATAGCTCATGAAGCAAGTGTTCTTAGAGATGAATTGAATGCAGGTATTTTTTATTGGGCAACTGGAATACTTTCTGGTCTGCTGGATAATGCTCCAACCTATTTAAACTTTTTAAGTGCTGCTATGGGCAAGTATGGATTGGATATAAATATTAAAAGTGAAGTACAGGAATTTGTGATTCATGATGAAATTTATTTACAGGCAATTTCTGTTGCTGCAGTTTTCTTTGGAGCTATTACTTATATCGGAAACGGACCTAACTTTATGGTTAAATCAATTTGTGAGAGAGCCGGCATTAATATGCCAAGCTTCTTCACTTATATCTTTAGATATTCAATTATTATCTTAATACCTATATTTACTATCATTTGGTATATTTTCTTTTTGGGTAAAGGTTGATTATGAAAACAATAGATGAAGTAATAAAAGCTAAAACCACGGGATTGTATTACGGGAACAGGCTCATAATTCCTTTCCAGGCTCATTTTCTTAAAGTAGTTATTGAGAATGAAATAATAACGGATTTTTCATCAGGCTCTAAAGGAATTATTGTAAACGAAGAAGATGATTTTACCAATTTATATTTTCTCGATTACAAGGATTTAAAGAATTCATTAACAAAGTATGAATCAATTAAATTTGTTGTTGTCGAAAAAGGCAAAGACATTTTTAATCTTAAAAACCACAAAAAAATTGCCGTTTATCTTGAAGAAAAACATAAAGCAAGAATTGAAGAAACTGACGCAGATATTTTATTTATTGAATAGATGAAAAATTAATGGAAACGTTTTATAGCATTTTCCCCTTAGCAATCATAGGCGCGGGAATCCTGGTCTCAATTATAATTGAAATGTACCTGAAGAAAAGTGAAGTTGTTCTTCCGTGGATTTCAATTCTCATATTTCTTGTTTCAGGGTTTTATTCCTTAACAACAGTTAATTCGGTTTCAGTTAGTTTCAGCGGAATGTTTGCAACCGGTGGAAATGTGAACATTTTCTTTTTCATCTTTACTTTTGGTGCTGCACTTGTTTCTCTCCTTTCGGTAGATTACCTGCGCAAGTACGATTCATACTTTGGAGAATTTTATATCCTTCTGCAATCATCTGTTCTCGGCATGATGCTGATGGCTGGTGCAAAGGACCTTTTTGTAATTTTCCTTGGACTGGAATTAATGTCTATTTGTTTTTATGTCCTTGCAGGAATAAACAGGAAAAGACTTGCAGCCAACGAGGCTTCTCTTAAATATTTTTTATTAGGTGCGTTCGCAACAGGTTTTACTGTTTACGGTATAGCCCTTATTTACGGCTCGGCACAAACAACATCGATTGATATTATAACAAAAAATTTTTCTGAATTAACCGGGAATGTACTTTTTATAACCGGGATGCTTTTATTCTTAATCGGTTTTTCATTTAAGATTGCTGCATTTCCGTTTCATATGTGGGTACCGGATGTTTACCAGGGTTCGGGAACAACCGTTGCGGGATTATTTTCAACCGGTGGCAAAGCTGCTGCATTCAGTGCAATAATTGTAACTTTCTTCGCCGTTTTCAGTAGTTCGGTTGCCAACACTTTTGAGCCTTATCTTGCGGTCATTGCTGTCTTGTCTATGTTGTTTGGAAGCATAGTTGCAATTGCCCAGGATGATATTAAAAGAATGCTTGCTTATTCTTCAATTGCACATGCAGGATATATGACCATCGGTCTTGCAGCAGGGAATTACGAAGGTGTGGCAGGAATTATCTTTTATCTTTTAGCATATACTTTTATGAATCTCGGGGCTTTCGGTATAGTAGCAATTGTTGAAGGAAAAGATGAAACAAATCTCTCAATAAAATCTTATGCCGGTCTTGCATCAAAACATCCGGCACTTGCGGCAATGCTTTC
>MGZZ01000046.1:0-9162 GCA_001802795.1 Ignavibacteria bacterium GWC2_36_12
CACCCGGATCAATCCTGTTCTGTATACCGTCAAGTCCTGCCAGCATTATTACAGAAAAGGCAAGATAAGGATTGCAGGAAGGATCAGGACATCTGAATTCAACCCTCTTTGCTTTAGGGCTTGGAGAATACATCGGGATTCTTACAGATGCACTTCTGTTCCTTTGTGAGTATGCAAGATTAACAGGCGCTTCAAATCCGGGAACAAGTCTCTTATAAGAGTTTGTTGTAGGATTTGTAAATGCAAGAATTGAAGGGGCGTGCTTTAAAAGTCCCCCTATATAATACAAAGCAGCTTCACTTAAACCTGCATAACCGGAACCTGCAAAAAGAGGCTTACCTTTCTTCCATAAACTTGAGTGAACATGCATACCGCTACCGTTATCACCAAAGATAGGTTTCGGCATATAAGTTACCGTCCTGTTATTTTTCTTAGCAGTATTCTTAACAATGTATTTGAAAAGAAGAAGCTCGTCTGCAGCTTTAAGAAGCGGTTGGAATCTCAAATCAATTTCACACTGTCCGCCACTTGCAACTTCGTGATGCTGTGCTTCAACATCAATCCCGGCATTAACAAGGTTAATAACCATTTCATTTCTCAGGTCGACCAATGCATCCGTAGGGGGAACCGGGAAGTAACCTTCTTTATATCTTGGTTTATACCCTAAGTTAGGTCCTTCGTCACGACCACTGTTCCATCTACCCTCAACAGAATCAACTGAATAGAAGCTGCCGTTAGGAGACGAAGCAAACCTGACATCATCAAAAATAAAGAATTCTGCTTCGGGTCCAAAGTATGCTGTATCAGCTATGCCTGTAGAAATAAGATACGCTGCGGCCTTCTGAGCAATACTTCTTGGACATCTTTCATATTTTTCCTTTGTTGCCGGTTCATACACATCACAGGTAAGGCTTATAGTAGGAGAGAGAATAAACGGATCGAAAAACATTGTTGTAGGATCCGGGATTATAAGCATATCGCTTTCATTAATTGCCTTCCAGCCCCTGATGGAGGAGCCGTCAAAACCAAATCCATCAACAAACGATTTATCATCTAATTGAGATGAAGGCACTGTAAAGTGCTGCCATTGTCCGGGAAAATCCATAAATTTCAGATCTACAAATTGAATTTTGTTTGCCTTAATATATTTTAAGACATTCTCAACGGGGGTAGGAGCTTTTGCCATATCCTTATCCTTTTTGTTTTTGTTAATAATTATTAAATAGCTAATGCAGTTGTATCTTTAAGTGTGGAAAGAACAAAAGTTGTTTTTGTCGATACCACACCAGTCCACGCCTGGATTTCACTTAACAATTTTTCCAGCGCTTCAGAATTTTTTACGAGTGCTTTAAGAAGATGAGAACCCTCGCCAAGCACCGAATGACATTCGAGTATCTCCGGTTTCTTTTCCACATGCGTTATAAGAGACCTATAATGCTTTGAAGATTCCATTACGACTAAAATATAAGCCATAATATCAAAACCAAAAATTTTCCGATTCAACTTAGTGTAATATCCTTCTATAACTCCATTTGTCTCCAACTTATGCAGTCTCTCACTAACGGACGGAATTGATAGTTCAACAGCCTCAGCAAGTTCATTTCTTTTTGTCCTGGCTTTCTTCTGAAGCATGTTGAGCATTTTAATATCTAAGTCGTCCAGCATAATTTACCTTATTTTTTAATAAATATTTAAAATTATTACTTTAAACATAAGGTAAATTTAAAGCAATAACAAGCCTGTACTCTCAAAGTTAAAAATACTAATTCAAGAAGAAGAAAATGCCTTACCTCGTCCCTTTTACCCCTTTTCGCAGCTTATCTTTCTCTTTTCTACGGTCGTAAACCTTTTTATTTTTTTCCACTTTAGGTGGCTTTTGAGGTAAAGGTATTCTTTTCTTTTTTGCAGGAATTGAGATTTGAATACCTTTCCTTTTACTCATATTTCTCTAAATCAGAAGATGGCATAAATAAAAGGCGCAAGAGCCGAACCCTGGGTAAGAACAATCAGCCCGCCTAAAAGAAGAAGTAAAATAACAATTGGTGCAAGCCACCATTTTTTACGGACTTTAAGGAATTCCCATAATTCTGCTACAATTGAAAGTTTACTCATTACAGCATCCTTTGTGAAAATGTTTTTATTCCTGTACAAGATAAACTGATGATCCTAAAGAATCAATTTCAATTTCCCTGCTATCAATTTTTTTGTTAGTTAAAAGATTAATCAGGCTTTTGACATTTTTCAGAAACTCCTCCTGAGGAAGTCCTATTTTTTGTTTGGTTTCACCGTTATTTAATATAACAAGAATTTTCTGATTATTATATATTCTAAAATAAAAATAAACCTCATCTTTAGGAGGATAATGAATTAATTTACCAAGGCTAAGTGCCTGATATTTTTTCCGCATTTCTAATAGACTTTTGGAAAAATCAAACAATTCATTTTGCTTGGCAGTTCTACCCTTCCTGGTAAAGGCACTCAAAGTATCACCGGGAAATCCACCGGGAAAATCTTCTCTTAAAGCTCCGTGACCTTGCCCCCCTGTTAATCCGATTTCAGTCCCGTAATAAATTTGAGGGATTCCTCTTGTAGTAAGAAGAAAAGTTAAAATCATTTTAAAATGTGCAACATCCCCCTGAAGAATATACACCAATCTCTCCATATCATGATTATCTGTAAATGTCAGCAGGTAATTGGGATTAGTATAAAGATGATCTTTTGAAAGAACATCATATAGAGACGAAATCCCTACTTTATCAATAATCATTTCCCGAATCGCATTCGATAGACAAAAATCTGTCATTGATGGAAGGTTAGTGTCAAAGTCTCTCTTGTAAAGATTTCCTTTTTGATATGGTGCAAGATAAGCTGCTTCCTCAATCCATATTTCCCCCACGATATTAAAATCCGGATACACGCTAAAAATTTCAGAAACCCATTCTGATAAAAATTTCTGGTCAGAATAAGGATAAGTATCCTCACGAATTCCATCTATTCCACTAAATTCAATCCACCAGATAGTATTCTGAATTAGATATTTAGCAACATAATTATTCCTTTGATTCAGATCAGGCATTTCATCAACAAACCAGCCATCTGTATTTTCTCTTAAAATTAATTCGCTCGAATGAATGTCGGTCATCGATTTTTTGTGATGAGTAGTAAGAAAATGATTATACGCTTCGCCGTTAAACCAATTGTGCATAGGCGGGTTATTTACCCAGTTATGGTTTATCCCAATATGATTGTTTACATGATCTATTATAACTTTTAATCCTGTGTTATGTGCTTTACCAACCAGTGTTTTATAAAGTTCATTAGTGCCAAACCGAGGATCAATCTTATAAAGATCGGTGCATGCATAACCATGATAACTAACTTTGGTATTATTCTCGAGCAGGGGATTAATCCAGATTGATGTAACCCCAAGTTCTTTGATGTAATCGAGATGATCAACAATTCCCTGTATATCGCCACCGTGCCTTCCATAATCATCACCACGGGCAAGCTTGTCAAAAAGTTCAGGACTATTATCATTGGTTAAGTCCCCGTTTGCAAAACGATCGGGAGTTATTAAATATACAACGTCATCGGGGCCAAAACCTTTAAAGGAATTGGAATTATCTTCCCTTTTAAGAATAGGATACTCCCATTTAATCTTTTCTCCTCCTTTATTCAAAATTATTTTATAATTCCCTGGAGTTGCATCTTTGGCGATTTTAACATCAACAAAAAGATAATTACTGTTTTCTGTTTTGTGCACCTCCAGCACTTTAAATTTAGCATCAGGTGTACTAATGCTGACATTACCTAAATTCTTCCCATAGAACATCAGCTGAATCGAATCGTGTTTCATTCCTGTCCACCAGTTAGGCGGTTCTACCTTCTGTATACTAAGATCTTGAGAATATACTAAGAATGTTGTCGGCAGCAGCATTAAAGTTAGTATAAGACGATTCATTTTATATTTTATTGTTATGTTGATTTCAACCTACGTTAAAAGGATTATGCACAAGAATCTTAAACAGACATATAAATATAATTAATTATATGTCTATTTAACTTTGGGAGAAAAATAATTTTACCTATTTTAATTTGTTTTATAAAACGTAACATTGAAGCTGCCGGATAAAAAAATAAAACAAAAAAAACCTGAAGAGGAAACAAAGAAAAACCCCAAATGGTTTTTTCTTGTACCCATAATAATCCCTGTTATCTTTTTTATTTTACTTGAAATATCGCTAAGAATTTTTAATTATGGGTTTGATAACAGGCAATGGGTGGAGGCAACAGAAAATAAACTCATGCTAAATCCTGAAATAGCAAGGAGATACTTTTATGGTGTTGAGGGGGTTCCCCAATCAAACCAGGACTTGTTTGATATAATAAAGAAAGATAATTCCTTCAGGGTTTTTGTTTTAGGTGAAAGCAGTGCTGCGGGTTATCCTTTTTCTCCGCTTGGTTCCTTTTCACGATATCTGCGTGACAGACTAAAGCTTTTATATCCCTCAGCCAAAATTGAAGTAATTAACATTGGATTAACAGCTATAAACAGCTTTACATTAAGAGATTTTTTTCCCGGCGTACTTGACCAAAATCCGGATCTAATCCTTATTTATACCGGACATAATGAGTTCTATGGTGCACTCGGTATCGGCTCAATGGAATCTCTAGGTACTTCAAGAGATATTGTAAATTTACTTCTATACCTTAATCAGTACAAGACAGTTGAGCTTTTAAGAAATACGATCAAAGAAATTTTGGAAATATTCTCTGATGATGGTGATAGAAAAGGCGGAACTTTAATGTCCAGAATGGCAAAGGATCAGTACATAGGTCTGAATTCTGATACTTACTTTAATGGAATTTCTCAGTTTGAAGGAAATATGCGGGATATAATTGATATGGCAAAAGAAAAAAAAGCTCCTCTTATTTTATCCACAATAGCTTCAAATCTAAAAGGTCAGACTCCTTTTGTATCAATGAAGTCAGAAAAATTGCCCCGTGCCGATATAATTTATATTCAGGCAAAAAAAGAATTTACCCTTGGAAATTATTTAAAAGCAGATTCTTTATTCAGATTTGCAAAAGATCTGGATGGACTTCGTTTCAGAGCACCGGAAGAAATTAACCGGGTAATTAAATTTTTAGGGAAAGAATTTCATTTCCCTGTTATTAATACTGACTCGGTTTTTGCATCTGTAAGCACCGGAAGAATTACAGGAAGTAATATAATGACAGATCATCTTCACCCTACTCTTGAAGGCTACCAATTACTTGGAAAAATATTTTTTGATAAAATGAAGGAGAAAAATTTACTCCCTGATTCAGAACCTGTTAAGCTAACTGATGAAGAGCAGGATAGCATTACAATCTCAAATTTTAATTTTACCACACTAGATTCCGTATTAGCCGATTTCAGAATAAAATTATTAAAGAACGACTGGCCTTTTGTTACAGGAGAAAACCTGCCTGACCGGCAGGCAGGTAAAATTCCAACATCAACTCTTCTCCCATTAAAAAATATTATTGATTCACTTGCTTCACAGGTTTTAACTGATGAAATAATCTGGGAAGTAGCTCATAGAAGATTAGCAGGTTATTATCTGGCAAGAAGAGATATTAATTCATTTATTGAAGAAATGGACGCTCTTATTTCTCAGTACCCGGTTGTTGTTGAATATTATGATTATGTCGCTAATGCTTTAATCCCTATAAATAATTACGAGAAGGCTTATAAATATTTAGAAATGGGTTATGAAATAAAGCCAACTGCATTTACTACAAAATGGCTGGGGACTATTAATCTCTACAAGAATAAATTAGACCCTGCTGAAAGATATCTTAAGGAAAGTCTTAATTATGATTCAAGAGATGCACAGGTTTGGTATAACCTTGCAGGAGTTTATGTGAGAAAGAATGATTATGAGCTTGCACTCGAAAATGTAAATAAAGCAATAACTCTAAAGCCCAAATACCCGGAAGCTGTTAATTTACAGCAACAATTGCAAAGTGCGGTTGGAAGAGTAAATTGATAGAATAAGCGAAGCTCACCTTAAACCTGCCTTATGGTAGGAATCTCACTTTTGATAAGATTATTTCAAGAGCATCATCTTTTTAGAAGCAGTATAGTTTGCAGCTATTAAATTATAAAAATAAACTCCGCTTGCAAGAGCGGAAGCATTAAATGTTACTTCATAATCCCCTTCCGGTTTTTCTTCATTTACAAGGGCAGCAACTTCATTTCCAAGAATATCATAAACTTTTAAAGAAACAAATTTCCTACTACCAACCGCATACCGAATACTAGTACCTGGATTGAACGGGTTAGGATAATTTTGATAAAGAATAAATTCTTCAGGCAATGATGTTTCATCTTCTATTCCGGTTATCCCGCTTCCGATTTCATATACTCTATAACCCCATGCCGGTAAAGTTACTTCTGCATTTTCATTAAACAAAATTGAATCATTAGTAAATACATTCCTGTAATTCCCGGTATATAAATTTCCCTGCAAAGTAAATGTTCTTACAGAATCAGTTAAATTAAAAATTCCGAATACTTTATAATTTTCTTTTTCCCTTACGAAAGCAAAGATGGCAGGATTATTTGTTGTTAATACACGCTGTAATTGTCCGCCCTCGTTTCCATTCCAGAGCGCCTTGTTCTCTTTTTTCAAATGTAAAAGTGATTTGTAAATTTCTGCAAAAGGATGCGGCTGCCAGGTAATTTCATCTTTATCAAAAAACAAAAGCCGGTGATCCAACCCTGCTTCCTGTCCGCTATAAATCAGAGGCATACTTCTGAAAGTAGAGGTAAGAACCGCAAACACTTCTGCTGCATCGCCAAACAGTTCGAAGACTGTACCGTACCATGAATTTTCATCATGATTAGAAGTGAAATACATTCTGTAGTGAGAAGAGGAGTAGTTTGTATTTTCCAGTGTTGAATAGCCATTAATAAAATTTGCATTATTAATTTCGTTAGCAATGTTTACCAGAATCCCTTCACCAAAGCCGTATAATCCCCATCCATAACTCATATCAAAACCTGCTGTTTGGTATTCTGTTCCATCGTCCTCTGCAAGCATAAAAATTTCCGGTTTAATATTTTTCAATTCAGCTATAGCTTCTTCCCAAAAATCGAGCGGTATAAAACTTACTGCATCACATCGGAAGCCATCAACGTCAACTTCTGTAATCCAGAATTTCATTGCTTCAATCATGTAATCTCTTAATTCCTGTTCACTATAATCTAACTGAATTACATCTGTCCAGTTTGTTCCGGGAGGAGGAGTGAAGTTGCCGTTACCATCTTTAACATACCATTCAGGATGAGTAATCGTTAAAGAATTATCCCACGAAGTATGATTTCCTACCCAATCCATTAAAACATACATTCCTTTTGCATGAATTGAATCTACAAGTGCTTTGAAATTATCCAGAGTTCCAAATTCAGAATTGATACCATAGTAATCTTTTACGGAATAGTAACTGCCCAGATTACCGATACGGTTTTGTGTACCAATTGGATGAATCGGCATAAACCAGAGAATTCCAACTCCAAGTTCTTTCAAACGATCAAGATGAGTTTCAAATTCTGCAAAGGTTCCGGAATTAGTATACTGCCGAACATTTAATTCATATATACTAAGATTATAACTCCAGTCATGGTGAGTCTGTCCGGATACACTATTGGGAATAATAATTAATAGAAGACTTAATAATATGAACTTAATAATTTTCATAGTGTCCCTATAAAGTATAATGTTCGTTTCAATTAAATAAGAAAAAACAACCTTATCTCATTAAAAAAAAAGCCGGTTATATTTAAAGCTATATACCGGCTTAGATCAAACTGTATGAAAATAAATCTGCTATTAAAAACAAATGAGGCTCACCTTAAACCTGCCTGAAGGCAGGCAGGGGTGAACCTCATTTTTTGAACAATTACTTCATCAACAACATTTTCTTTGTTGATATAAAGTTTGCAGTTTTTATTGTGTAGAAATAAACACCGCTGCTGAGATTTGAAGCATCGTAAGTAATCTCATACGTATTTGTAACGAGTTCCTGGTTCAAAATTTCCTCAACTTTTTCACCAAGCAGGTTGTATATAGATAAGCTAACCCGTCCAGCTTCAGGAATTGAAAACCGGATGGTTGTTGTTGGGTTAAACGGATTCGGATAATTCTGCTCAAGCGAATATTTATTTGGAATTGCTCCAGAAATTTCCTCAACACTTGTCGGAGTCCCTTCTTCCGGTTTTTCACCATCCGTCCAAACATCTGCCGGCATTGTATATGGGCTTACAAATGCTCTTGGGCCTGTTTGTGCAACATATCTTACACGGCACTCTGCCTGGCTGCCGCCTTCCTGTACAAGGGTATTAGTTGCAGAAACATCAACGTAACCATAATTATATAAAAAGCCATTAAAGTCGGGTCCTTCTATGGTAAGAGTTCCTTCATAAACCATATCGCTGTTACCATCTGTAAGCACAAGAACTCTTGGATAATCTCCCGGCCATGGTATATTATGAACAGCATAATAGAAAGGTTGTCTTGGTATCCAGACAACTGTATCAGCAGCAGGATCAAACCCTGTAGCCGGAGTCATATCAACACTGAATGTTGCTTCAACGGTTGTTCCGGATGGAATTACCCAGTCTGTATTAATGCCTTCAAAATATGCATATTCTGCTGCCTGATTGGGTTCTCCCATGAATTCTATTGGACGGTCCCGATTACCAAATGGAGTTGGAACAATTGCAACTTCCCAACCTGTGTTTGAGTAAGGTGTGCTGCCGGAACCATTCTTTATAAAATATTTATAAATCAGAGTGTCATTTAAAACTAGTTGTACCATAGGTATGTCTAAGAACCAAATGTTAGGATCACCCGGGTCCTGGTTCATAAGGGAACGTGCCGGGTCCGTATCACCCCATCCATTAAATCCCCCGCGAACTTGAACTGAATCTACGCTTGGGTTAAAAACACCGAGTTCATTTGCAACGCTCATATCTACAACAAAGAGAATATTTCCGTCGGCTAACGGCTGAGCATCAGGATCTATATTATCCCAAAATGCAGAGAACGTTGAGGAATCTTGTTCGGGGACAAAATAAGATCTATCAGATATAGTCTCCCAATTAATATTCCC
>MGZZ01000046.1:9192-33265 GCA_001802795.1 Ignavibacteria bacterium GWC2_36_12
CCGAAAAAACTGAATCCGCGGGGTTATAAGTAAGGGTAACGGCACTGGCATCTCTTGGTCCCCAATCAGGCCAGTTAGTAAAGTCACCAGTTACAACAACAGTATCGGTTGCCGGATCAAAATCAAATGATGGTGTGCCAATAACATGACTCATATCAACTTTGAACCAAACGTTATTTAGCTTACCGGTTATGCTATTAAATTGAACTGTTGCAAGAGTGGTATCATTAGTTCCAATAGTTGCCGATCTGTTCGGATCACCCTCCCATTGGACGCCACTACTATTTATAAAAATAAATTTATATGAATGGCTACCTTCTGTAATACCACCAATTTGAACTGAATAAACAGCACTGTCTGCACCAGTACCTTTGGCAAGGTCATTTGCCGTAGTAGACCAGCCGTTAAAATCACCAGATATCCTTACAGTATCTGTAACTGGATTAAAAGAATTCCCTGACCAGTAAACAGACATGTCAACAGAAAATGTAACATTCACCTGAGCAAAAGACGATATACTTAGGAGCATAAACACCCCTAATAGTAGTATATGGTATCTTTTCATATTACTCTCCTTGTATTTATTTAGTTTAGTAATTCCCATTATTAATGGAATTTATTAATTAAAAAAAATTTGTCAAAATTTTAATATCACTCCAAAGCTGTGTGTATAATCTAAAAATTCAAATTCCTGGTAGCTGTAGTCAAATCCTACTGCAAAAACTCCTAATACATAATGTAACCCTGCCCCAAGTGTTAAACCTTCCTGGTTATCATCTAAAAGTAATCCTTTATATCCTCCTCTTAAAGAAACCAGGTTGTTAAGAAAAGATAATTCACCGCCAATATTTAAGTATTCAGAATTATCATTCGGGTGAGCAGCATCAACCGCAATAGTTAATCTTTGCTCATTTAAGAATTGAAAATCTTTTGATAATCCAATTTGTAATCTTAGCGGCAATTCAAATTTATCTGTCTTATAATATGCGTCTGTAGTTTGATTATTCCCCTGCCTGTTAGGATCGGCATCGTACCTTATTAATAAATCTTCGCCGGTAATCTGCATCTTTGATCCATAATTAGTAATTATGCTGCTGAAATTAATGCCTAAAAAAGGTGTCCTAAAAATCGTTCCGATATCAAAAGCAACTCCGCTTGCTGAAGAATTAAATATATCTTCAAGAATATATTTTACCGTAATACCTGCAGAAAAATCATCTGTAATATTCCTTGCATAAGATAATCCAAATGCATAGCTGGAGGCAGAAAACTTCTCTCCGGTTCCTTCCGGGTATAACTCAGTAGTTACATTCATCTCACCAAAATCCAAGGCAGTAACACTTACTCCAAAATTTCCCGTTTCTCCCATTGGTAAAACTACAGCAACATAGTTTACATTAATATCCAAATCTTTGTAAAGGCTCGTGTATGTAAACATAGCTTCAAAATCATTCAAGGAAGCAACACCTGCAGGGTTCCAATAAAGTGCGGATGCATCATTTGCCACTGAAGTAAATGCACCTCCCATTGCATTTGCTCTCGCACCAATTCCAACACTTAAGAATTTTGCAGCTGTTGTTCCTGTTTTAGTAACCTGGCTAAATGATAAGCCCTGAACTATAATAACGAGGAAAATTATTTGTAACAGTTTTTTCATATTCCGAAATCTCCTAAAAAATTTCATTGCTTACAGGTTCATGTGACCGTCACTTTCAACCTGCCTGCCGACAGGCAGGAGTGACGGTCACTTTGACCGAAACTATTTTATAATTGCAAATTTACCAGCTGTTTTACCAATACCCGGTGCATCTATATGATAAATGTAAACACCATAAGAAGCTGAGAGATTATCTTTTGTCAACAAATCCCATTCTGCTGATCCGTCAATCAGATTACTTTCATGAATTATTTCTTTTACTAATTCTCCGTTAACTGTAAATATTCTGATCGTACAATTATTTGGTAAATGAGTAAAGTGAATAGACCTTGGACCACGTCCGCTTGAATAAGGATTTCTTGGTTCCCATAATGCATTTGCAAGATATGGATTAGGTACAACTTTTATATTATCGAGATCTGCTTTTGCCTGATCCAGATTTACAGAACCTCCCTTTGAGACAAACCTGAATACATCATTTGAAAGAAATGGCTTAGCTATATATACAAATGCAGTGTCATTAAGCTGTGGAACTCTTTGATTTGAATCCGGGGCATCATTTATATAGAACATCCATGTATATGTTAAAGAATCCGCTTCCGGTTCCAGAAAAACAATTCTGTCTTTCTTACCGTCGTCGCTGGTGGAAAAATATCCTGGGCCACCATAAGCAGCTGATGAATCATTTTCCTCGAAACCAAATTCTACATCAGTACCTGTAGTAAGGTTCACAACTTTAAAATTAACTTGTTTAGGAGGATAAGTTTTAGAATTAGTTGGAGTATAAAGTTTTAATTCCCTTGATGTTGCAATTCCACGTTCTCCAAAAATAATTGCATAATCATTTATCCTTTCTTCACCTTTAACTGTAAATGTAAAAAACAACAATTCATTAAATTTTTCAAACTTAAAAGGTTCAATATTTGAGCTGGTCCATTTAGATTTTTCCTGGTTCAATTGTACAATTGTTTCATTAGTGAAGCTTAATTTGAAACCATCCAGTATTGGCTGCTCAACACTAAAATTTGTTTTTTTATCAATTACTATTCTGGTATCGGTTGAATCCGTTAATGTAAAGTTTTTTGTTTTCAAGGTGTCAGGTTTGCCTGGGGTAACAATCAGAGTATCCTCAAATGTTATTTTATAAACATGCCCTTCTTTAATTTCTGTAACGTCTATTATTTCATAAGTTATAGTTCCAGCACTAGTTCCCTCAGTATGAGCAATTTCTCCTAATGTTGAAGAAACATATCCTGCCGAAGGTGCTTCGGGCGTAACCACAGCTACATTCTTCCCTAATGTTTTAACACTTCCATCAGGTTTTAAGGAAAGACTTATTTTGCATTCTGCAGGTGTAATCCCTCCGGTTGTAAAACCAAAATCATAAGAAACAATTGCATAATAATAAGTAAAACCATTCTTAACGGAATTATCTACCCAGGAATGTACCAATCCACTGTCATTTCCTAAATTAAAATGAACTCCTTCAAACCCGACTGAATCATAGCCGAAAATTCCATCTTCCAGATCGAATTGCGCAACCGGTAATAAAAATGTAGGTGACCCCTGTGCATTTGTAATTACTTTAGCATCAAGAAAAGCCGGATCAGATGCTCTGTAAATCCTGTATCCTTCAAAATCATTTCCATTACCGCCGATCTTATCAATGTATCTGTCAAATGAAGTTTCAGCTGCATCATCCCAGTATAAAGTAACTTTATTATCTCCGGGTATAGCAGTTAATTTAGGAATAAGCGGTGAAGCGGCAAACTGGTAATCGTTATTATATGTTTCTTGTGCACGAACTTTTTTATTTAATACTGCCTGCTTCCTAATAAGTCCATCAGGATCCGTAACAGGACCATTTGCTAAAATAATTCCCAAAGAGATCGGTTCAGTTTGACCAGGCTGTAGAGGGAACAATCCTGAAGAAACAAATAAGTTATATTCACTTGGTGTGACAAGAGCAGGATCAAAAAAGTTTCCGGGAACCATAAAATTAGACCAAACAAAATCATCTGTATATTGGTCAGTTAATCCTTCCCCCGATGGTCTGTAAAATGAGCCGGTAATTCCTATCTGGTCTGTTTCTGAAACATCCGTAACATCAACACCGGGTTCACCCGGTAATCCAAAGCGGGCTCCGGAAGTAGGTCTGCCGTCATTTTCACCATCATCACCGGTTTCAGCTAATCCATCTAATCCAACATCATCTGTTATAGGATTCCAGTCTCCATCATCGTCAATTCCATTGTTCCTGGATTCATCAATCATTTCATCGATTCCTTCATCCATAAATTCATCAACGGCACCGTTATTATCATTATCTATTCCATCGGCATATTTTTTCCCAAGGTCTTCCTGATTAACATCGTATAAAATAACGTTTGTCCCGGGAACTTTATACCTGAAATACGGAGCGTCAGCTGCTGCTGTTGTAATCATTTCAAGTGTAACAACCGGACTATTTTCCTCTCCATCACCATCATTATCAATGAAATCAGAAAAAGCTCTGCCAATATCATCAGACTCAACCATTATAAGATGAACAGCACCATTCTGAAGCGGATCATTTTCAGGATTTGAAGGCCATCTTTTCCATCTGTCATCAGATGACTGACTAACCATCTCCTGAGTTACAACAGGGCTGCCATCTTCAGCATTAAGATTCTGATCTATCCTATCGGCATAAGATACACCCAACTGATCCTGAAAAGCTATGTGTGTTGCATTTTCATCAATTAATCCATTACCGTTATTATCAATACCATCAGAGCGTCGCGGATCGTCTCTTGGAACAGTTAAAGTATCACTTTCCCCAACCAGCATTGCTTCTGTAACCTTTGGTCCGCCGGTTTCACCATCACCATCATTATCAATTCTATCAACGGCATTGCCTGGAGTTTCCAGGAAAGCCCCGCCAACTATGCCCACTGGGTCTGAACCAAATGCAGCCACAGGAGAACGGTTATCTGCATCTCTTGACCATGCAATATCATTTAAAATATCAAACTCAGATATATCATCTTGTCCATCTTCTCCAACGAAATCAGCCCAGGTTATAGTAACGCCAACTTTATTTATTGGTTTTGTACCATCATTTTTTACTTTAAATAAAAGAAATAATGCATCCTGAACCAGTATCTGAGACCAGGCCATCAACCTGACATCGAGTATAATTCCTAATCCTTTTCGTGTAAAGTCTGTTGTATCAGGGAAATAATTAGCATATCTATCATAGTTATTATCTGATGCACGAAAGTACATCTCCTGATCAGCATTAAAAACATTTTTCCCAAAATAACCATTCCATGCACCAGGCCAGCCCGGATCATCGGCGTCAACCATTTTGTCAGGCCAGGAAGATGGCCAGGTAGTCGGATCATTACTTGTTGCAAAACCCTCAGTATTTTGTTCATTAAAGTAACCGGGTACTGGTTCAAAATTCCAGGTTTGTCCTGCTGGTGACTGTAAGTAATGGCTTCTGGAAATAATATGCTGGATATTTCCATTATCATCTACCACTTCGCCGCCAACTACAATTCCTGCAACAGCAAGATAAACTTGTCCTGTGTTTTTAGGCCATTCATATGGTGTTTCTTCTGCAATAGTAACACTCCCGCTCTCTCTTCCGGTCATTCCATAGTTAAAGACTGTTGTTCTGATCTGGTTGCCCTCCATCTGGGCTTTCCTTCTATATCTTACATCCCCTCTCTCTTTACTGGGAATATATTGCGCATATTCAACTCCGGTTAGAGCCAAAATAAGAAAAAGTAAAAGAAATATATTTCTGTTAAAAGAGAACATTAAAAACCTCCGAAAATCATTTACAATTAAAATGAAAGATCAATTCCAAACTGTATATTTCTTGGTTCGCCAAAGTAATCCGGATATTTAACATACTCCTCCGGAGTATTAGGACTAGCCGGATTTTTAATAATAGTCTGAGTTTCTGTAGTAAAATCTGGCTGACCGGTATCTGCATGAACCTTTAAAGGAATTCTATTATCAAAGAGATTAAACACTCTTATAAATGCTGTAACATCAAATCCCAGTAGTTGTAAAGTTTTATCTAATTTTAGATCCACACTAAACTGAGTTGGAATTCTTCTGCTGTTTGGAAGAAGTCCGGAACTGATTCCACGGTCTGCAGTATATTGAGTAGTTTCAGGAGAATACGGGAGTCCTGTTCCGTATCTTGCAATTAAGCTTGCACCCCAGTCGTCGAAGCCGGTATAAAGAGATGCATTAAGCAGATGATTCTGATCCCAATCCATTGGAATTAAAAAAAGAATCGGTTCATCACCGCTAATCGCAGCATTGTATGCATCTTCTTCTCTGGAGTTAGTTCCTTCGGCAACCTGGTATGTATAGTTTAAATCGAAAGAAAAATAATTGCTAAATCTTTTGTTAAATGTTAAAGTAATGCCTTTTACATTTGCATAATCTTTATTAGTAAAAATAGAATAAGTAACACCAGTGCGGGTCTGTATGATAGTTCCGGCAGTTATCCAATCTCTAACATCTCTGTAAAAACCTGTAACATCCAGTAAATAATCGCTGGAGAATTCCTGTCTGAAACCAATCTCATACATAACAGTTTTTTGAGCCTCGAGGTCCGGATTTCCAAAAACCCCTATGTTTGAACCTGAATTTGGTATCTGATATGGTCCATTCTGAAATAAATACTGGAATGGAGGGACTTGCAAAAAGTGTCCGTAAGAAAAATGTATTACTCCGGTAGCACTTATCGGGTAAGCTATACCAAACCTTGGACTAATCTGTGTTTTTGGTTTAGAGTCTTTATAAAAGTAAGGCTGTCTTTCTGCAATACTTAATTGTTCTAACTCCAGGCGGAGAGGAGCATAAATATTTGGATCTGTTACATCAACTAAAACTTTCCCGTTAGCATCAAAATAGTCAAAGCGAAGACCAACATTAATTATTACCTGATCAAATTCTATTTTATCCTGGATGTAAGCTGAGGCTTCAAAAGGTTCGTTTTCATATTTATCCCGGTTTGTCTGATTTATATCAGGAATTGATGGAGTAAAAATACTATCCTCGACTCCATTTGTTCTATGGGGTTCCAAGGTATAATCATCAAATTTCAAACTATGGTTTTTTATCTCAACACCCAATTTTACCAAGTGCTCATTATTTACCTGGCTTGTGAAATCAACCTTGCCAAGATATGTATTTGTCTTCCTGTAAAATCTATGCAAGTTTGTTCCCTTCGTTCTAAATGAATAGTCATCAAGCCTTCCCCGCTGTAAAGAATCAGGATGAAAATATCTTGAGTCAAAAGGATTTTCATATAAATATTCATTAAAATCCTTATAAAAGTAAGAGCCTTTTACCGTGTAAAAATCAGAAGATGAAAGCATATGAGTGACAGTTACAGTACTATTATAACTCTCAGAAAATTTATTTACGTCACCATCGGGGTTCCAGCGATACTCATGATTATAATCCTGGAAATCTTCTTTAGAATATAAACCTTCAAAATTAAATTTTAACTCCTGTATGGGTGAAAAAGCAATATTTCCCTGGCCATAATAGTTTTTCCGCCATTCCATTGGAACAACGGCGCTATCCCCTTTTGTTCCGTCGGGATTATATCTTCTTTCTCCATACAGATAGCCGTCATCATAATAATATCTTCCATTAACAAAAAAAGATATTACATTATTTGTGTAAGGAATAGGCCCGCTCAGACTTCCTTGTAAATTATAATTTGAAAATGCATCTATTTCATCAACATGTGGAAAATATTCTGTAAAATTACTCATATGGTCGCCGGAATAAAGCAGGATGCTTCCATGATAATCTCTGCCCCCTTCTTTGGTAACGGTATTAACAATGCCCGACATTGCATTTCCATATTCGGCATTAAAAGTTCCGCTGATTACCTGCAGTTCCTGGATGCTGTTGTTATCAATTTGAATTCCGCGGCTGTTATCATACGCATCGGTTATTGAAACTCCATTGACCCAATAAGCAATTTCAGTAGTTCTGCCTCCCCTGATATGAAAAGCTCCATCTGCATCTCTTGTTACTCCAGCCTGAAGCTGAAGGACATCATCTAACTCAGAAACAGGTAAAGCTTCAATTTGATCTGACGAGATCAAAGATTGACTTGAAGTTATATCTTTTTTAATAAGTTCCTGCGCTCCCTGAACAACAACTTCTTCTAACTCTACAGCCGACTCGGATAGCTGGAAATCAATCTCGGTAGTGAGATCAATTGAGATGGAAATATTTTCGACTACAACAGCCTGATAACCTATATATTGAGCTTTTAAATTATATTTTCCCGGGGGAATATTCAGTATAACATAATTGCCATCTAAATCTGTCGCTGCCCCAAAGTTTGTTTCTTCAACAATTATGTTGACAAAAGGAAGAGGCTCACCAGTAGTTTTATCGGTTACTTTCCCGGCAATTTTTCCTGTTATTCCGGCAAAAGTAATATTTAATGAGAAGAATGCAATTGTCAAAAAAAACAGTAAAGTTTTTTTCATAAAAGGCTCCTTAATCTTAAAACCAAAATTAATAAACTCCTTAAAAAATTTCATCCGGCAATGTCGTATGAACCAAGTAAATTCTCATCTATTTTAATATTTACTTTATTATGAAGTAATTCAATATAATCCTTAATAATTCCAGTCTGCATTTCAAACTGTGCGGCTTTAGTTACTTCTTCTTTAATTAAATCAAAATCAATAGGTTGACTCTCAGTCTTTCCAAGAACTCTGAATATTCCACAAAAATTTTCAATTTTTATAGGGCCGATAATTTCACCAACCTTAGAATCCCAAAACGTATTGCCGTAACTTCCAAATTTCGAGACAGGGGCAAATCCCATAATTCCATTATTCTCAGCAGACCATTGTCGCAATGAATATCTTTTTGCTAATTCGCCAAAATCATTCCCATTATTAATTAAATTCAATAAACTATCTGCAAGACTTTCATCACTAACAAGAATCTCCTGGAGATTCAGCTCGTTCTCAGTTGAAAATATACTGATATTATTTTTGTAATAATTGAAAACAGTTGAATCCGGCAAATTAGCAGTCTTAGTTATTGCATCTATTTTGAATTTGGAAAAAATATTCTTTTTATATTTATCATACATACTTAAAACCGGTTCGGCTTTGTCATAACCTTTGCTTAGTGCTATATTATAAAGTATTTCATTTATCAGAATACCCTCAACAGCCGCTCTAAGAGTTTCAATTGAATTAATTCTTCCCTTGTGGTAGGAAGGTAATTCATATAGTTTCTTTTCAATATCGGATTGGCTGTATATTCTTTCCTTATATGTAACACATTGCAAAGTATGATTTTTAATGTTACCGGATTCTATTTCATTGCTTTTATAAAGATTGACTAAAATATTCTTCAGGCTTTGTTCATCAAATGATAATTTGCTTCTGTCAAAAACACTATTGATATAATCTTTTTCTGATGGTGTCTTCTTTCTGATTTTAAGAACTCTTTCAAGGTGAGATTTCTTTTTTTGAAACTCATACTCGGTTAATAAAGGATGAGAAACCTTGCCTTCTAATTTTATGATGCTGTATCCATATGCCGTTTTAACGGGAGGAGATATTTCGCCCACTTTTAATGAGTAAGCAACTTCTTCAAAAGCGGGATCCATATCACCCCATGTAAAATAACCAAGATACCCACCATTATTTTTAAGAACAGAATCTGTAAATACCTGGCTGGCTAATGATTCAAAGCTTACACCAATTCTTAGTAATTCATAAAGTTTATTTGCTTCTTCTTCGGTTGCAGCATATAAATGACGTGCTGATATTTTTTCATTAACCTTTGTAAATGCTTCTCTAATTTCTTTTTCAGTAACAGTTATCTTGGCAAATATTTCCTGATCTTTAAGATAAGCAAGTATTGTTCGTTTACGGGCTTCTTCAAGTTCTTTTAGATATTCCCGGCTAGAAAATACCTCTTCATTTGAATCATAATTGTAAAGAAGAATCTCATTGATCATATTATTAAGGATTGATCTGCGAACTACTATGTTATCACTTATTCCTGTAGAGATAAGATAATTATAGTATCTGTTTTCAAAGTGGGTTAAGGTAACAGTATGATTACCAACGATGGCTAAAGTCTTGTTTTTTTCTGCCTGAGAAAAATGGAAACCGGAAAGGCAAGAAAAAATTATAATGATTAAAAATATACCTGTTTTCATTCTCAGGCTTTTATTCAACGAAATCTGTTTTTGACAAATTTGATTCATATTAGAGATTTTTACGGTAAGTGTAAAAATTTATTCGATCTTCACTCCTATTCTTATAGCGAAAATTCTCAGATCAATATTAAAACCAAATATCTAAAAAAACAGGTCGAAAATTTAATAGCACTATAACCTATTCAATTAAGATACTTCATTCCACTACCTAAACAAAGGTATTTTATGATTTTATACTTTTAATATCAATAAATACCACCTAAATAGAGTGGATTAAAATTCCGGTTAAACTCAATTTTCTTTAACAACATTTGCAACTTCTTTTTGTGAATACGTATGAATTTTCTGATAAATATTTCTGAAATCGGAACGTAATGTTTCTATACTTATTGAAATCGAATCTGCTATTGCCTTAAAGCTATCGCCTTCAATTAATTTATTTAAAATTTCCTTCTCACGTTTTGTCAATGTTGTTTTACCCGAATTACCAGCACTATTAGTTTGTCTTTTCTTATGGAATAATTCAATAACTTTTCTTGCAATATTGGAGCTCATCGGAGTACCACCAAGGTATGCTTCCCGTATTGCATCGAGCAACTTTGAAGGAGGAGTTTTTTTTGCAATATAACCACTGGCTCCTGCACAAACTGCATCAAAGATAAGATCATTCTCCTCATAGACGGTTAAAACAAGAATCGTAAGTTCCGGTAATATTTTTTTTGCCAGTTTAATACCTTCAATACCAGTCATTCCGGGCAATCCAATATCTATCAAGAGAATATCCGGATTAACGCTTTCTACACTTTTTATCATGGCTTCACAATTAAAATATGTTGCCACACAAGCATAGCCTTTTGTTCCGCCTATTAATATTTTTAATCCTTCCCGGATAGTATCATTATCTTCGACAACAGCAACATTAATCATCAGCATACCGGGTTATGAAAAAACAATAGCAATTATTCATACTTAATTTCGTTTCTTATAACTGGGGGTAATCTATTAACTATGAAGCCGTTATTCTACTACACGAATACAGGTATTTGGGGGTGAGTTACTTATTAATCCTACATAAACGGGTAGAATAAAAGTTCAGGAGTAAGAGCAAGTTCAAGAAAATAAAGTCATTTGTTGTTTCATCGGAGGCTATTTGATATTGATTTATATAATTCCAATATCTATGAGGTTCTAAATTGTTTTGTAATGAAACCCGTGCGAAGCTTAAATGATCCCCTCTTTGATTGCTTTTGCAACTGCTTCTGATTGGGAATGTACATGCAATTTCTTATAAATATTTCTAAAGTGATAACGAACTGTTTCTATGCTTATAAAAAGTGAATCTGCAATCGACTTAAAATTATGTCCTTCTACTAACCCGCTTAATATTTCTTTTTCACGAGGCGTTAAAGTATAGTCGTTTTTAGGTGGTGATACAGTTTTTTTTGTTTGTAGAAACCCATCCCTTTGAGAAAAAAAATCAATTACTTTTCGTGCGATATGAGAACTCATCGGGGAACCACCTTCGTAAGCCTCTTTAATTGCTTCAAGAAGTTTTGAAGGCGGAGTTTTTTTTACCAAATAGCCCGATGCACCCGCACATATTGCTTCAAAAACAAGATCATTTTCTTCATAAACAGTAAGTACCAGAATTGTTAAATCAGGTAAAAGCGATTTTACCTTTTTTATACCTTCAATTCCTCCCATGCCCGGAAGCCCCAAATCCATCAATAATACATCGGGATTAATTCTTGCAATATTTTTCAGCATTGTTTCCGAATCGGAAAAAACGCTTACACAGGAATATCCTTCTGTTCCATCAATTAAAATTTTCAATCCTTCACGTATTGAAGCATTATCTTCTACAACTACAACTTTTAACATATTACTAAAGATTAATTACTTTATTATGAACAGCAGTATAAAAAAATATAATTAGGACATCAACTATAAAATATCTCCTTCAAACTGAATTGTAGTTCCCTCATCCATCCGGGAATAAATATCTATAGTTCCTCCAATAGTTGCTGCCCTGTTTCTCATATTATTTAATCCATTACCCCCGTTAGAAATTTCATTAGTCGAAAAACCTTTCCCGTTATCTTTCAGCATCATTTGCAATTTTTTCCCCCTGACTGAAGCGTCAAGGGTAATTTCGCTGCAACCGCTATGTGTAATACAATTATTAATTGCTTCTTTAAAGATTAAATAAAGATGCTGGCGGTGTTCCATGGACAGAGATACTTTTTCAAGCGATTTTATATTTTCCGACCGGAAAGAAATACTTGTATAAGAAGACAATTCAGAATAAGTATCGCGCAACCTTAGAATCAAATCGTATAAAGAATCTCTTTTAGGATTAACAAGCCATACAATATCGCTCATATTATCAATCAGGTTACGTGAATTAACGCTTATCATATTTAAGCTTTTTCTAACATTATCATCCTGGGAACTTATTTTTTTCGATATAACTTCGCTAAGAATAGAAATTTCAGTTAAGCTTGAACCGATATTATCGTGCAGGTCGGCAGCGAGTTTAGTCCTTAGTCTTTCAATATCAAGCAAGTGCTTTACTCTAAAATAGATAATTAAAACAATTATTCCGCCAATCACCAAAACAGCAAGAGAAATAAACCACCATGTTCTCCATAATGGAGGTAGTATAGTTATAGTTATTTCTGCACCTTTCTGATTCCAGATACCATCGTTGTTAGAGCCTTTAACTCTGAAAATATAAATACCCGGGTCTAAATTTGTGTATGTAACATAACGGCGATTCCCGGAGTATATCCAGTTGTCATCAAATCCTTCCATCATATATGCATAACGGTTTTTGCCCGGCACAGTATAATCTAAAGCTGCGAATTCAAATGAGAAAACTGCCTGGCTATACAACAGCTCAATTTCCTTAGTAGAGGTAATTGCGCTCTTTAAAGGCGAGTCTTCTTTATCTATACCTACAGGCTTGTTGAAAATCTGGAAACTTGTTATCACGACAGGAGGAATATGGTCATTGTTTTTTAGTTGATCGGGATCAAATACATTAAACCCGTTTGTTCCTCCAAAAAACAATTCGCCGTTTTTGTCTTTGAAACTTGCACCCCAAAAAAATTGATTCCCCTGCAAGCCGTCACTTGCATCGTAATTTCTGAAAGTTTCTTTTCGTGGGTCAAACATCGAAAGCCCGTTATCAGTACTTAGCCATAAATTTCCATTATCATCAGCTTCAATTCGGTATATAATATTGCTCGGAAGCCCTTTGTCTGTTGTGTAATTAATAAATTTCCCTTCCAGTAGGTTCTGTTGTTCTGCAGAAAGCTTATTCAAGCCCCCGCCATAAGTTCCAAACCACAAATTTCCCTTTGCATCTTCAAATGCAGAAATAACTCTTTCATCACTCAAACTATTTTGATTACCAGGTTGAAACCTATAACGTTTAAATTTTACTGAGGCTGGGTCAGGGACAGCATTTTCTAAATCTAAAGCAGATATCTTATTCAACCCGTTCCAGGTTCCTACCCAAAGATTGCCGTTTCTATCTTCAAGTAAACAAGACTGAACCTGGTTACTGCTTAAGCTATTGGGGTTACCGGGATCATTTGTAAAATTTATAAACTCATTTTTCTTCCTGTCATAAATGTCCAGACCGGCTCCGGTTCCAATCCATAACCTCCTTTTTGAATCCTCATAAATAGCCTGGATTATGTTACTGCTCAAACTTTGATTAGTCACACCTGCAACCTGAAGGTCTAAATCTTCATTTCTAAAGTTTATAAACTTTAAATCATTGGGATTTAAATCATTATATAATTTAAGTGTCCGGTTTAGTCCCCCTCCCCAGGTTCCTACCCAAATATACCCGTAACTGTCTTTGTAAATTGCAGAAACTGTATTGTCGCTCAGACTGAATTTATTATCCGGGTGGTTTTTATAATGAAAGAATTTATTGCTATTCGGAACATACCTGTTTAATCCACCTCCTAAAGTACCTATCCAGAGAATACCCTCATCATCCTGAAATATTGCCCGAATCGTGTTATGGCTTAAGCTATTCCTATTAAAAGGATCATGCTTATAATGTTTGAATTTTATTCTCTCTTTATCATACTTTATTATTCCGTCTTCAGCAGTTCCTATCCATATTAAACCGGAATTATCCTCGAATAGTGAAAGAACATTATTATTATTTAGAACGGTAGTTACAGGAAGTGACGAAGATTTTATATTTAAAGATTTATCTTCTTTCACGTCAAGTTTAAATAAGCCGTTGCCGGTGCCGATCCACAAAACACCTGTTTCATCTTCCAACACAGAATTAATTCTGTTGCTGTTTATAGAATTAATATCGAACTCATTAATTATATACCGGGAGAATTTTCCTGATTTTTTATCGAATTTTGTTAGCCCCTTTAATGTCCCGATCCAGATATATCCTTCATTATCCTGGTAAATAGAGAGAACAACATTATCGCTAAGGCTGTTTACATTATTGGGATCAAATGAGTAGTTGAAAAACCTATTTTTTTTCCTATCAAACTTATCCAAGCCACCATCGCTTCCGATCCAAAGATCCTTATCCCTGTCTTCATAAATTGCAAGGACAACGTTATTACTTAAGCTGTAAGGATCTTCCCTGTTGTGCCTGTAATGGATAAAAATATTTTTTTCTCTATCAAATCTGTCCAATCCATTTTCCGTTCCAACCCAGATATCACCTTCTTTGTCTTCATAAACTGTTCTAACATTATTTAGAGTTAAACTGTTCGGATCATCAGGATTATTTTTATAAGAGATAAACTTTTCCTTTTCCCCATCAAATTTACAGAGTCCCCCGCTATTTGTGCCAACCCACAAGACACCGTTTCTGTCTTCATAGATAGTCCAAATAAAATTATCGGAAACCGAGTGCTCATCCCGCAAATTATTCTTATAAACTGTAAAATTATAACCATCGTATTTGTTCAGACCGTCTTCGGTAGCAAACCATATAAAGCCTCTGCTATCCTGGAGAATATGATGAACTGTATTTTGTGAAAGCCCGTTTTCACTTAAGATACGCACTAACCCGCCGGAAGCAGAACTAATATTAGCCTGGGGGAGTAATACCGGAGATAAGAAAAGAAATATTATAACATAAAAAAGACGAACAAGAACTTTAATACCTGAATATGATACCGGAAAGTTCAGCATAACATTAAAGAAATATTTTTTCAATGTAAGCCAGTATTATCGTATTATTATCAACATAAAAATACCTAATCCTCACATAAAATCAAGGCTTGTGATACCAAATCAGAAATACAATAAAGTGAAATATTTTTTTTATTTTACTTAAAATTTTGTTAATTAAAGTAATATTAGGTGATCAAATTTCACAATAGATATTGAAATAAAAAAATATGTGCTTAATTGTAATTGGATATAATTATCATCCGGGTTACAAATTAATTTTTGCGGCAAACAGGGATGAATTTTATCAACGACCTTCATCTTCTGCTGATTTCTGGAATGACGAGCCTTCATTGCTTGCTGGCAAAGATCTTAAAGAAGGAGGAACCTGGTGCGGAATAACCAAGCATGGAAGATTTGCTGCAATTACAAATTACCGTGATATGAAATCAATTAAAAAGGACGCCTTATCGAGAGGAACGATTGTTACCGATTTTCTTCTTGGTACGTCCTCGCCTGAATTTTATTCCAAAGGTCTAAAAGATAACGCCGATCTCTACAACGGTTACGGGCTTATTTTCGGTGACAAATCCGGGCTATACTTTTTCTCCAACCTGGCAAAAAAGCTTATCAAAATAGAAACGGGTATTCATGGATTAAGCAATCATCTCTTAAACACTCCCTGGTTCAAAGTGATAAAAGGGAAAGAACTTCTTAAAAAAGCGATTGATAAAAAAGATAATTTCGTAGATGATTTATTCCTTATGCTTTCCGATAAAACTCTCTCACCTGAAAATGAGCTTCCCGATACAGGACTTACTAAGGAAATCGAAAAAAGTATTTCATCAATCTTTGTTGAAACTCCCGATTACGGCACCCGTTCATCTACAGTTATTTTAATAGACAAAAATGATAACGTAACGTTTATAGAAAAATCTTTAG
Source organism: Ignavibacteria bacterium GWC2_36_12 (assembly GCA_001802795.1). GTDB lineage: Bacteria > Bacteroidota > Ignavibacteria > Ignavibacteriales > Ignavibacteriaceae > RBG-16-34-14. Next base: position 25,185 of record MGZZ01000046.1, read on the forward strand.
ATGGGCAGACAAAAAAATGGACGATAAACGCTTTTAAATTTGAAATGTTGTAATTGTTGGACAAATAGCTACAAGTCCCGATGTATCTATCTATAAAAATCCTTCAGCAACACTCTTCCCCATTTCTTTTCTAAATTAAAATTTATTTTCCCATTTTCAACAATTATCATATCTCCATTTAACAAGTCTTTATAATACTCGTTGTGGTCTGTTTGCAACGTAATAGGGCAAGAAGAATTTCCATTGTTTAAAACAACAATAATGTCTTGTTTATCAAGCGAACGTTCAAAAGCATAAATTTCATTTTTATCATCAACGAGCAGAGTCTTATAATCACCAAGCTGTAATGCTGGATATGAATTCCTGATTGAGATCATTTTTTTATAATGCTCGAATAATTCCTTGTTAGACAAAACTGAATCGGGTTTGGCTTTTTGATTCTGATCAGGTAAATAAACTTCATCCCTGTATTCCATATCGTCCCAAACCATCGGCTTTCTGCAGCAAGGATCATTCGCGCCCCACATTCCCGCTTCATCTCCGTAATAAACATACGGAGCTCCAACATAGGTCATCTGGAATATTATCGTGAACATTAAAATTTTGTATTCTTCATAAGAAGGTTTTCTTGTATTATACCCGGGATTACTTCCTTTCCACATATCGAATGTTTCGCCCCAATTTCTGATTTTTGCAAGGTCATGGTTTACACAATGAGAAGCCATTCTTTGAGAATCATGGCTTCCGTGTAAATTCTGCTGAACGTAAGCGACACATTGCGGGAAAGCCTCTCTTAATTTCTCCAGTCTTTTATCAAATTCGGAAGTTGTTATTCCTGTTCTCTCATCAAAAAAATATTCTGAACAGATAAAAAGATAATTGTAGTTCATTACAGCATCAAACTCGTCTCCCTGCAGATAAGGTTTTATCACGCCGGGAGGATCGACAATTTCTGCTGTTAAATATGCTTCGGGATTAATTGATTTTACATGTATTCTCCAGTCTTTCCAGAACTGATGCTTTATACAAAAAGCAACATCGAGCCGCCAACCGTCAATTCCGTCTGAAGGATCGCCATCATCATCCGGATCCATCCATCTTTTGGTAATATGAAAAATATAATTCTTTGGTCCTTCAACAATTCCATTTTCATTTTCCCTGAATTCAGGAAGCTCCTTTACACCAAACCAGCTGTCAAAATTGAACTTTGTTCCTTTAACTCTATCATCCCATGAAGTAATTGAAAACCAGTTTTTATATTTAGAATCTCTTTGATTCTTAACAACGTCCTGAAATATCCAGCTCTTTATTCCCATATGATTAAACACCCCGTCAATAATAATTTTCATATCTCTTTTATGAACTTCCTGAATAAGTCTTAAAAAAAGCTTATCTGCAGAAGTCCAAACCCACAGGGAAGAATCATCAGGTGTTTCATGAGCAATTAACTTTTTATCTCCTTCGGGATCAGGACCGAAATGAGGATCGATATGGTGATAAGTTATTGCATCATATTTATGAAGAGATGGAGCCCAGAAAACAGGATTAAGATATATTGCACCTATACCGAGTTCTTTCAGGTAATCGAGTTTGTCAATAATTCCCTGCAAATCGCCGCCATATCTTCTTCGTTGAATATTGAACCAGATATCTTTTCCGTTTTTCGTTTCGTAAGGCTGCAATTCATACCAGTCGGATGTCCAGGGATGAACCTGCCATGGTGAAGTATTGTCATGCGGCCATGAGCCATCAAGCGATTGAATATCCGGATCATTAGACTGATCGCCATTTCTGAATCTGTCTGGAAAAATCTGGTACCAGACGACCTTCTTCGCCCATGCAGGAACAAAATCTTTTTCGCTCATATTCTTTCCTTCACCGGTTTGTATAAAACCCCTCATTGAAAATAAAAAGAAAATAACTGTTAAGCTGAATAGCAATTTCATATTAAATATTGGGCAATTCTTTTAAGTCAATTGAAACTAATATTTAACTTTAATTTAATATTAAAAAATTACAGGAATACATATTTTCTAATAACGTTTTTCAAAAATACGAGGTAAAATGAAATTCGCTTTGATTCTTCAATTGCTGCTGATGCATGCCTTTTCAAACGATGTTGAAACATATATAAAAAAAGGAGACGAGTTGCATAAAAAGTTTGATAATGTTAATGCAGCTCTCAGCTATGAAAAAGCATATGAACTGGCTCTGGATAATTATGAAATACTTCTTAAGCTTACTATAGCATACAATGATGCCGGTGAAGAACACGTTGAACTTCGCCAAAGGGACCTGGCAAAAAAATATATCGATAAAGCTGTACACTATGTAGAAATTTTCCACGACAAATTTCCAGACAGCGCAAATGTTTATTGTTACCTCGCTTTATCTTACGGAAATCTTGCAATGTTCAGGGGAGGCAAAGAAAAAATTAAGCTTGCAAGAGTAGTTAAAGAAAATGCGACAAAATCTATACGGATGAGCCCCAATCAGTTTGTATCTTATGTAATTCTCGGAATCTATAACAGGGAAATTGCTAACCTCGGTTTTTTTGAGAGACTTTTTGCAAATACTTTTTTGGGTGATGTTCCTGATGGATCGTTTGAGGAATCAATAATAATGTTTAATAAGGCATTAACGATTTTGCCAAAAAGTATTGTACCTACGTATCAGCTTTCAAAAACATACCGGTATATGGGAGAAGATGAAAAGGAAAAAGAATTGTTATCAAAAATTTTTGATTACAAAATCAGGGATTTCAGGGATAAGTTCGCAATTGAAAAAGCAAAAAGAAGATTAGAATTCTAGTGATTATTTCTTGTAATACTCCATCATGCCGCCGTTTACACTTTTGGCATTATAACCTTTTTCCCTCAGATATTTTGCTGCAAAGGTTGAACGATTCTGGGTTCTGCAAACCACAGTTATTTCTTTGTTCTTAAATTGTTCGAGTTCACCTACCCGGTTTTTAAGTTCCTGAATAGGAATATGTATTGCTCCCCCTATTTTAGGAAGTGCGCCTTTTAACTCGTCCATTGTTCTAACATCAAGAATAACCATTGTACTATCGTTTTTATTAATTCTTTCCTTAAATTCTTGATTTGTCATTGTTTCTGCAGAATCATTCTGTGCACAACTATGAAAAGAAAAGATAAATAAGAATAGGTGAATAATATTTTTAATTATTTTCATAGCAGAATTAATTTAAACCGCAATAACCCGAACTGCATCCGCAGTTTCCTGTTTCACAACTATCGCCTGAAGAGGAAAAATCATTTCCGCTTTTTGAAAATCCCGATGCGCTGAATGTTGATAAAAGTTTTTTTACTTCTACTGAATGGCATTCGGGGCACTCAACTTTTTCAAGGTTAGCTGAAGATTTATGTAAAACTTCAAACCTGTTTTCGCAGCCGGAACATTTATACTCAAACAAAGGCATATTTTTTCCCTTAATATTTTATTCTGAAATTATAACTTCAGGAGAAAGAACAATTTTTGATTTCATCGAGTTAGAAATCAAACAGGCTTGCTCAGATTTTTCAATTATTCTTAAAGCTCTTTCCCTATCCTTTTCATTTCTTAAAATAACTTTTGGCTTAAGCTCTATCTCTGAAATCATGAACATATTATCTACTTTCTCGAGCTTACCAGTTGCTGTAGAATTGAAAGAGATAAAATCGAGCCTGGAATTTTCCGCAATTGCAAGAAATGTAGTCATCAGGCAACCGTTAGCAGCAGCAACATAAAGATGTTCAGGCGACCAGACGTTTGGTTCTCCTTTAGAAAATTCCGGCGGGGTTGCAACTGTTATCGGGGTAGATAAAACCGGGGAAGTTAATGTTCCTCTTCTCCCCTGTTCCCATTTTATATCTGTATTATAGAAATGTACATTGTCCATTTTTGTTTTTCCTGGTTATATGATATTTACTTGATGTAGGATGTTAAAATCGGATTTGTGATTCATTCCCTAAAAAAATGTTTACTCATCCGGAAGATTTAAAAAATTCATCAGCTTTTTATGGGCATTCTCTGGCAATTCCACATTATATTTCCTGTAACAGTCAATCGTCAGCTCAACAGACTTAAAATATTGCTTGCAATGCTCGCAGCTCTCAAGATGTTCTTTTAATGCAATGCATCTCTCCGAGCTTATATCCTGCGCCATGCACTCGCATACATAACGCATTACTTCTTTGCAGGAAACCTTTTCTTTCATCTTTCAAAAGCCCTTGTTATTTCATTTCTTAAGAACGCCCTTGCTCTATGTAATCTTGACTTTACGGCAGAAATAGAAAGTTCGGATGCTTCCGCCGTTTCTTCAGTTGATAAACCCTCTACATCCCTTAAAAGAAATATCATTCTGTAGTCCGGTGAAAGTTTGGAAATAGCATCATCGAGTATTTTTTTCAATTCCTTATTTTCAGTGTACTTAGTTGGAAGCCTGCTGTAATCAGCTATATACTTTTCATCATAAAGCGAATCATCATTATCTATTGAAACGAATTGCCTGTTTTTTTCTTTTCTTGCAAGCATCAGGCAATGATTTGCAACAATCCTGTAAAGCCAGGTAGAAAGTTTCGACTTATTGTCAAACTGGTTAATGTTTTTAACCATACTGTAAAAAGTTTCCTGGGTGATATTCTCAGCCTTATCTCTGTGACGGCAAATTTTAAAAGCAAAGTTGTAAATTGTCTGTTCGTAGTTCTTAACTAATTGGGCTAATGCTTTCCTGTCACCGCCTTTAGCAAGATCAATAAGTTTACTTTCTTCTGCCACGTATGATGCACTTAAATTATTCACGGTTCGGGTTCTTTGAGAATTTTTGTGTTCCATCATTCACACAAAGAACTTTTTAACTTTACCGGCGTAACACATAAATAACATATATTTAATCCACGTTTCTATACATGTATTTTTGTAAGTTCAAATATATTCCTTATGAGCAGAATTACCACGAAAAAGTTCGGAAAACGATTGTTTTGATAGATTTTTTCTGGAAAGATCTTTGATACTACAGATTTGCACTAATACTCCGGGTTTACTTCAAATTTAATATATATAATATAAATGTTAATGTTCAAACATAATAAGATATGAATAAAAATATGTTTCAAAATAAAAACCTAAAGTCTTTGGAAACAAATTTGCTATTTAAAGATGTGGACCAATCTATAATTAGTTCGATCTTCGATTCGAAAAATTTCCGTGCGGAAAAAGAAGGTGAATTAATATTTCAGGCAGGAGACGAAAGTAAATGGCTCTACCTCGTATTGGAAGGACAAATTAAACTAAAATTTTATGGCACTATGGGAGGCAATTCTCCTTTTAAAAAAGGAAAGAACGAGTTTTTGGGTGAACGGGAAATACTGGACGGAACAACCAGAATTTCTTCTGCAGTAGTAGATACGGATTGCATACTTTATCTTATAAGTAAAGAAACGCTTCTCGATCTTGCATCTAAACACAAAATAATTTTAAGAAACCTTTCGTTTGATCTTTCCGAAAACGGCTTTGTTGATGAGAATAAAGTAAATCCTGATCAGGAAAAATTAACTGGGCAAAATGAAATTAGTGAAGAGGAGTTAGTTCAACATTTTGAAAATGAACAAATACCGGGTGAAAAAGTAATTATAGAAAATGAAACGAATAATACACAACTCCAGGCTCCTGAAACTGAAGTGCCTGCAAATTTTGATTATGGACAGGATAGTAAAAGTGAAACCGAAATATTTTCGGCAGAAACAGATCACGAAGTTGAAGCAAATCATCTTGAAGATACAATAAATAACGATCTCACTACTCACGGATCAAATAAAGAATCGGAAATAAATTTGCCGGAAGAAGAATTATCCGATGGGGGTTTATTAAATGGAAATGACGAGCTTAACTCTACTTTAGATTTTGAAAACATTCCACCCGCACCCCAAAAGTTTACTTTTTCTCCAGGTTCATCCTTAAACCAGGAAAAGCAGTTTGAAGAGTTATTCCCGCCTGAGACTTTATCTCTTGTAGAAAGTGCCGAAGTATTTCTTAACAGTAACCTTAAATTTCCTGTATCACAAATTAAAAAGTATACAACATTTCTAAAAAGACATCTGCAGGATGGCGAATCTGCCAAGGCTGCCGATTTAATAATTAAGCAAACCGATATATTAACCAACATTGTTGAAACTACATTAGGGCTTTTATCCGGGAAAAGCAGTCTGCATCTACAGACAGAGAGCGTAAGTAAAGTGATTGATAATACACTAACATTACTTTCGGGATATGTTGAAAGCAGAAATGTAAAGCTTTACAAAAAAATCGATACTGAAGTTAATGTTGATGTTGATACCTGGAAATTATATAATGTCTTTTTCCAGATTGCCCAAAATGCCTGCGATGCAATGCCTAACGGGGGCAATATTTTTGTTGCAGTTACAAAAGATGAAGATTACGTTAAAATAGAATTTCTCGATGAGGGATTAGGAGTTCCTTCAAGTATAAGCTATGAGATTTTTGAGCCCTTTATTACTCACGGCAAAGAAGGTGCAGCAGGGCTTGGTTTAAGTATCGCAAGAAAAATCATACAAGATCATAGAGGCAATATCTCGATTGATGGCGAACTCGGTGAAGGGACAAAGATTATTATAGACCTTCCTGTAAAATATTAGTATGGCTGTACATCTTTTAAGATAATTTTATCTATACGATTATTATCTTTCTTACTTAAAGATAATAATTTATAATGAACTATAATCTTATAACCATTCTCGGACCCACCGCTACCGGCAAAACCAAATTGGCTGCTCAGCTTGCAAACAAATTCAATGGCGAAATTATTTCTGCTGATTCAAGGCAGGTTTATAAAGGAATGGACATAGGTACAGGTAAAGATCTTTCAGATTATCTGGTCGACGGAAATAAAATTCCTTATCATCTTATTGATATTGTAAATCCTCAAGCAGAATTCAACCTGTATCTTTTCATTACTAATTTTAAAGAAGCATTCAAAAAAATAATTTCAAAAAATAAAAAACCTTTTCTAACCGGCGGAACCGGTTTATATATCAGCTCAGTCATACAGGATTACAAGATAAAAAAAGCAGATTTTAACGAAAGTAATATCGCTAAATTATCCACTTTGCCGGTTGAAGAGCTTCGCTCGCTTCTACTAAAATTAAAAACAAAACATCATAATAAAACAGACCTTGAAGACAAGGACAGAATTATAAAAGCAATTTTAGTCGCGGAATCTGAAGGGGAAGCGTTACTCTCTGATATAAAAGTAAATCCTCTTGTAATCGGGGTTAAATTTGAAAGAGGTGAAATAAAAAAAAGAATAACAGAAAGACTAAATAAAAGGCTTAACGAGGGAATGATCAAAGAAATAAAAAAACTTATCGAAGGTGGTGTTTCTTATGAAAGATTATTACAGTTGGGCTTAGAGTATAAATTTATTGCTTTGTACCTGAAGGGAGAACTTTCTTACGAGGAAATGTTTCAAAAGCTTAACAGTGCAATAAGCGCTTTTGCAAAAAGACAAATGACATGGTTCAGAAAAATGGAAAGAGAAGGTGTAAAGATTAATTGGATAGATAATGCAGATTTTAACCGGGCTGAAGAATTAATTTCTGAACATATTTTTGTCGCAACATTATGAAATCAACACTGCCTGAGAATGTACGAAAATACCTTGGTAAATACGGCTGTGAAAGATGGAAGCTTGAGATAAAACCAGAGTTAAAATTTGATTGTGTAATTGTTGTCCCGGCAATTGCGGAATATAAAAATATAATAACTCTCCTGAATTCATTATCAGAAAATAAATTCGATAAAGATCACAAAGTTGCGCTGATCTTTGTTATAAATAGTATTGTTTCATCGTCAAAGGTTGTTAAAGCAGAAAATCAGGAAACAATTGAGCTCCTTAGAGAAATTTTAAATGATAACTCATCATACCATCCAATTGTAAAAAAAATTAATTCAAAAGATTTAACGATAGGACTCATTGATGCTTCTTCGGAAGGAAATGAAATGCCTGAAAAAACAGGCGGAGTAGGTTTAGCAAGAAAAATCGGGATGGACCTTGCACTGAC
>MGZZ01000046.1:33285-37766 GCA_001802795.1 Ignavibacteria bacterium GWC2_36_12
CTGGCAAGAAAATAATAATTTGCCTGGACGCAGATTGCGTTGTTGAAAAGAATTATATAGGGGAAATCATTAATTCTTTTAATGACGGAGATATTAATGCAGCTATTATTAATTATGAACACCCTTTCCCACAAAATGAAGAAAGTCTGAAAGCAATAATCTGTTATGAAATTTTCCTGAGATATTACGAACTCGGTTTAAAGTATGCCGGCTCGGATTATTATTTCCAGGCAATCGGATCTACTATTGCCTGTGACCATGAAGCATACATCAAAGTCGAAGGAATGAATAAAAGAAAAGCTGCGGAAGATTTTTACTTTCTTGAGAAGCTTATTAAGAATTATGAAATGAAAAGAATAAAATCGACAAAAGTATTTCCAGCCGGAAGACCCTCATGGCGTGTTCCTTTTGGAACCGGACAAAGAATAAACAGGTTCCTGGAAAAGTCCCAGGATGAATATCTTCTTTATGATCCTGAAAGTTTTTTAATTCTAAAAAAGTGGCTTGAATTATTTAATTCCAAAAATTCTTTCCCAGCCAAAGATTATTTACAGAAAGCAAAAGAAATTCATCCTGAACTTTTTAATTTTCTATCAATACAAAACTTTGGCAAAGACTGGAATAAAATATTATTGAATTCAAAAGATGAAAAGCATCTTCACTCTCAAAAAATCAAATGGTTCGATGGTTTCAGAACATTTAAGTTTATTCATCACTTAAAGGATACGGCACTCCCGATGATAAATATGTTCGATGCACTTGATATTTTTCTTAAACGCCTTAATTTGCCTCCAATAAATGAACGAGCTAAAGATGTTCCTGAAATTCCTGTTCAACTAAAATACCTGCATACTTTAAGAAACGTTTTGAACAATGATAATTAAAAGCTCAACTGACGAGATTCAAAACTACCTTGTAGATGCCTCCAACTTCCGGGGGTATTGTGATGCAATTTATATTCCTTCCGGCACAATGGAAGTTATGAACATTTTAAAAGAAGCAAACAATAAGAAACAAAAAGTAACTGTTGCCGGGAACGGAACAGGACTTACTGGCGGACGTGTTCCACAGGGCGGCATTGTTTTATCGACAGAAAAGATGAAGAATATTATCGAGATTAATTCCGAGCATAAGTTCGCTGTTGTTGAACCTGCTGTGATACTAAAAGATTTCCAGGACAAAGTGAGAGAATACAATTTACTTTATCCGCCTGATCCTACAGAAGGCAATTGTTTCATAGGAGGAACTATTGCAACAAATGCCTCCGGTGAAAAAACATTTAAATACGGTTCAACAAGAGTTTATGTAAATAAGCTTGAAATTGTTTTAGCCGACGGTGATTTATTAAAACTTGAAAGGGGAAGATCAATATCGGAAGAATATAAATTAAATCTTAAAACAGAAAGCGGCAAAGAATATAGAATTGAAATCCCCGTTATAGATATGCCGTTAACTAAAAATGCGGCAGGATATTATTGCAAAAAGAATATGGATGCAATTGATCTTTTTGTCGGGTCGGAGGGGACACTTGGCGTAATTATAAAAGCTGAATTAAAATTAGTTCCATATCCGGAAAAAATAATTTCCTGTATTATATTTTTTAATAACGAAAAGGATGGTTTAAATTTTGTTTTCGATGCGAGAGATAAATCCTATCGAACAAGAAATAAAAAATCAACTGCCAATATTGACGCTCTCGCATTGGAATTCCTTGATGAAAACTCTCTAAACTTTATTAAAGAAGATTATCCTCAAATCCCTGCAAATGTAAAGGCTGCCGTCTGGTTTGAGCAGGAAGTGAATTCATCAAACGAAGAAATTTTACTTGAACAATGGATGCAATTAATAAATCTTCATAATGGAGATGAAGAGAGTGCCTGGTTTGCCGCGAATGAAAAAGAGAAGAAAAACCTGGAGGAATTCAGATATAAAATTGCTCTAAAGGTTACTGATTACCTTGCTCAGTACAATGTTAATAAGCTCGGTACAGATATGGCGGTTCCCAATGAAAGGTTTAATGAATTTTATTATTTCTGTACTGAGGAAATGAAAAAAAATAAATTCAATTATGTAGCCTATGGACATTTCGGCAATTCGCATTTACATTTGAATTTGCTTCCGAGAAATGAAAGCGAATATGAAAAAGGAAAAATTATTTACAAAGGTATTTACACTAAGGCTATTGAACTTGGAGGGACAGTATCAGCCGAGCACGGAATTGGAAAAATAAAAACCGATTACCTCTTGGAAATGTATGGTGAAAAAGTTTTAAGAGAAATGGCAAAAATTAAAAAGCAGCTCGATCCGAATCTTATTCTAGGGTATGGAAATATTTTTAAGGAAAGTTTTCTAAAATAAAAACTAACCTCTATTCTAGGACAAGTCAGAGACTTGTCCCTACATTAAGATCTTAATTCTCTCTTCAAATTTTTATAACTCGGACAGAATTTTTCTACAAGCTTCCAGAATTTCTTCGAGTGATTCATTTCTTTAAGATGACATAATTCATGAATAATAACATAATCCACAATTGTTTCCCTGAATCTAATCAGTTTGTAATTGAATGAAAGCGTTCCGCCCGCCGAACAACTCCCCCATCTTGTTTTCTGTGAGCGGATAGTAATCTTGTTGTAATTAAAGCCTGTCAGGTTAGACAATTCTTTAATCCTTTTAGGAATATAAATCTTAGCTTTATGTTTAAGCCAGATATTAAAAATCTCATCCTGTGTGAAAGAATATCCCGCGGGAATGTTTGTCGTTAGTTTTTTATTGAAATAAATAATTTGTGGTTTCTTCACAAAGAGGTCATAGTTTATCACAACTTTAATTTCTTCACCAAAGAAATGAAAACCTGCTTTTTGTTTTTTCTTAAGATGTTTGAGTATCCATTCTTTCTTCTGAAGGATAAAATCCTCAGCTTTTTCGTGTCTGTATCTTTTAGGGAGAATAACTTCGAGTTCATTTGAGTGATTTATTTGCAGCCTTAAATATTTTGCTTTGCTGCTAAACCGGAGGATGTAGTTGATTTCCCGTTGATTAATGCTAATCTTTTTTTGCTGCTTTACTGAATTATCTTTCAAGCAGTCAATCTCAATCTTTGCGGGTTATTTTGAAAGTGGTTTTTTCTTTTGAATCTTCGAGAACAATTCCAATTTCATTTAATTCGTTTCTAATTTCATCTGCAAGTGCAAAGTTCTTTTCTTTTTTGGCATTGCTTCTGACTTCAAGGATTTTGTTTAAATACTCATCAAAATCTTCTTCTGACTTTATCTCACCTATATTAACATCAGTATGTCTATTTACTATAAGCTTAACCTCAGATGCTATAAGCTTAAAATGAGCGGGTTCAACAACTAATCTATAATGCATTAAGGTTTTCTTAAAATTCATTATTCCAAAAACTTCGTTTGCAGTTCGTTCAAGAAAAGATTTTACATTTGAAAAGAAAGCAGAATTAATGTTTTCATTTTCAGCAATTGTTTTATTAACGTCTTTCACAAACTCAAAAATAACCGCCATTCCTTGCGGCGTATTAAAATCGTCGTCCATCACTTTTACAAAGTCATCTTCATACTTTTGAAAATCAAACTCTGGATTATTACCATCGTTTCTGTTTGCTTTTATTTCATCTTCGATTTTCTGCGAAAGATTACTAAGCTTTTCTAATCCTTTCTCCGCAGCAGAAAGCAACTCATTGCTGAAATTTAACGGACCTCCGTAATTAGTCTGCGCAAAAAGCATTCTAATTGTTTCCGCTGAATATTTCTTCAAAATATCTCTTGCAGTTGAAAAATTGCCGAGAGATTTAGACATCTTTTCATTATCAATATTAAGGAAACCAAAGTGAATCCAGTAATTAACAAACTTCTTTCCGTTAGCAGCTTCACTTTGAGCAACTTCATTTTCGTGATGCGGAAAAATAAGATCGTTTCCGCCGGCGTGTATATCAATCCCGCCATTTGGCGGGACGCCAAGATGTTTGCAGCTCATTGCAGAGCATTCGATGTGCCAGCCGGGGCGACCGTTTCCCCACGGACTTTCCCAGGAAGGTTCTCCCTCTTTAGCCTTTTTCCATAAAGCAAAGTCGAGAGGATTTTTCTTTTCTTCATTAACTTCCACTCTTGAACCAACTTCAAGTTCATCGATTTTCTTCCCGCTTAGTTTTCCATATTCGTTAAACTTTTGTACATCATAAAAAACATTTCCCTCAACATTATAAGCAAAACCTTTTTGTTCAAGCTTCTTAATCATTTCAATAATGTCTTTCATATGCGCTGTAGCTTTAGGATAAACATCCGCTCTTTTTATATTTAAATTTTCTATATCCTCAAAAAAAGCTTTAATATATTTTTCAGCAACCTGGTTTGGCTCTATCTTTTCTTCATTAGATTTCTTTATAATCTTATCGTCAACATCTGTAATGTTCATAACAAATTTTACATTGTAACCTTTGTATTCGAGGTATCTCCTTATAAAATCAG
>MGZZ01000047.1:0-5771 GCA_001802795.1 Ignavibacteria bacterium GWC2_36_12
CGCTAATAAGTGTTTTTGAGATCGGACTTGTTAAAGTTAAAGAAAATGTAAATACAACAAAGTATTTTGCCACAGGTGGAGGAACTGTAGAAGTTTTGAATAACAATGTTTTAGTACTTGCAGACTCTTTAGAAGCTGTTGATGAGATAGACGTTGAAAGAGCCCGCAGAGCAAAAGAAAGAGCAATGGAAAGGTTAACGCATAAGACAGAAGATACGGATATTGAAAGAGCAAGGGTAGCTCTAGCAAGGGCAGTTAACAGGTTAAATCTGATAGAAAAGCATATCAGGGCAGAAGTTTAATTTATATACCCGTCTCCCATTATTATTGCGCCGGCAGTAACTCTCTCGGAAATTTTTTTATCAAGTTTTGTAAGATGCTCTAGTAAAAAGTATATCCTCTCATTTTCCTTCCGCAAAGTAAGAAGTTTCTGCCTCTGTTTCAGGTTTAAGCCTGATTTTTCCGCTATCTTGTAAGACTTAAGTTCTGTTTCGTCATAATTTCTCCAGAAAGTATCCTCAAGAGTAAAATTTATTTTGTTAATGATACCTTCAAAATTTTCCCGTAACTCTTTTAGAAGTTGAACACTTATCTCATCTGAAACGTCACTGTATTCAGCAAATGTTGCAACAATGTATCCATCCGGATGATGAGTTGTTTTAAGAATCTTAAATCTTCCTGTCCCCCTTACAATAATGTCCATCTCACCGTTTTCATTCCTGCTCTCCACACTTACAATCTCAACATAACTGCCGATTTTTGATATTTCATTCAAGATAAGGCTTACAACCCCAAAACCCGTTTTCTCGAATAGACACTTATTGATCATCTTCTTATATCTTTCTTCAAAAATGTGCAAAGGAACTTTTGAAAAAGGAAATACAACAAGACTTAAAGGAAAAATAGGAATTGTGTCATTCATTTTTTTTTGATTTGTCCCACAAAGAATTACAAAGTAAAAATGAGGTGCCGGATCAAGTCCGGCATAATTTAGATTAAAACATAATTTTTTTACTTGGCATTCGCAAATCTTTTAGCAACCTCATCCCAATTTACAACGTTCCACCAATTTGCAATATAATCGGGACGTTTGTTCTGGTACTTAAGGTAATATGCATGTTCCCATACATCAAGCCCGAGAACCGGAGTACCTTTTACTTCAGCCACATCCATAACAGGGTTATCCTGGTTTGGAGTAGATGTTATAGCAAGCTTACCGCCTGCAACAACAAGCCACGCCCAGCCGGAACCGAAACGTGTTACGCCAGCCTTGCTAAATTGTTCTTTGAAAGATTCAAAAGATCCAAAAGTTGAAACAACAGCATCACTTAAAGGACCAGCAGGCAAACCGCCGCCACCTTTTTTCATTACCGTCCAGAATAACGAATGGTTGTAATGACCGCCCCCGTTGTTTCTTACGGCAGTAGGCAGACCGGAAACTTTCTTTAGCAAATCTTCAAGAGATTTACCTTCCATCTCTGTTCCCTCAATTGCATTATTCAGGTTTGTAACATACGCATTATGATGTTTTGTATGATGGATTTCCATGGTAGTCTTATCAATATAAGGCTCTAATGCATCATAATCATAAGGTAATTTGGGCAATTCAAATTTTCCCATTTCTAAACTCCTCCTTCTACTTTGGTTAGATATTTTTTCGAGTGACTTCGTAATAGGTTCAAGACCCGCTACAAGCGGTATAGTTCCAATAGAAAAAATAAAATTTCTTCGCTTCAATTTTGTGCCCTACAATATCGGCGATTTAAACTGAAAAAGATTCTCCACATCCGCATGTTTTTACAGCATTAGGATTATTGAATATAAATCCTCTTCCGTTCAATCCATCTGTAAAATCGAGTTCCATACCGGTTAGATAAAAAAGACTCTTACCGTCAACGAAAAGCTTAACACCGTTTTCTTCAATAATTGTATCACCTTCGCGGTATTCTCCATCAAAACCGAGTGTATAAGTTAATCCCGAACAGCCGCCGCCTTTTACCCCCACTCTTAAACCATATCCCTCCGGTACCTTGTTCTCTTTCATAATTTGCTGTACCTGGTTAGCAGCTTTTTCAGTCACTTTTATTTCGGTTTCATTCTGAACATTAGACATAGCTTAACCTTATTATTTATTATAGTAAGTAATGAAATTATCTGATATATTCAATACAATATGTTATTATAAAGGATCACCCTGTACAGTAGTTACAAATTCCGGGAAATCTACTTTCCAGGTTTTCTCAGATGTTTTTACAAATATTCCTTGTTCCTCGAGATATTCAGCAAACTTACCGGCTAATTCCTGTGATCCGGAATAAGATATTTTCTTTCCTTTTTTCTCAAAGTAGCCTTTTATGCCATAGTGTAAATCCCTGAAAAAAAAGTTCGAGTTATGAAAAACAGGAAACTTTGCTTTCAGGTAATTCAAAAAAATCTGTTGTTCAGATTTTAGTTGCTCAAAATATTTATTTAGGATTTTCTTCATTTCTATCCCCTTTAAATTATTTCTGTAACAGTAATATTTTTCAAAAGATTATCAATTTTATTTTGGATTTTAATTAGCGGATCTCTGATCATACAGCAATCATAATGATCACAGTCTTTAACAGAGCTGCCTTCCATCATACAATTAGTTATTTGATGCCTCGGCTCGACAGCAGAAATAATATCAATCAAAGAAATATCCGAAGTCCCTTTGCCAAGTCTATATCCGCCTTTTGCTCCCTGGATTGAAAGTACAACATTGTATCTTGTTAACTGTTGAAGAACTTTCGATACAAGTTCATAAGGTAGATTATAATTCTTAGCAATTTCTCTTGCAGTTACACAGGTTTTATCCTGTTGTAAAGCGATATACTTTACCGCCATCAAAGCGTATTCAGATTTTTTAGATAACTTCAACATCAAATAAGACTTTATTAGTCGGGTATAAAACTATTGAAAATTTCGAAGAAATGCAATATGTAGAGTATTTCGGACTTATTTTACAAAACTAAAATTTAGCTTTTATAAACATCTTTTCTATGTTTTATTCTATAGATTAAAACTGTTTTTGATTTTTCTTCCACAATGAAAAGGATTCTGTAATTTCCTGAACGAATACGATAACCATCCTGATTTGAGAGTTTTTGAACACCAACCGGACGAGGATTTTCTCCTAGGTGAGAGATGTGCTTTAGTATTTTCTTAACTTCTTTATCAGGTAGAACATCAAGATCTTTTGAAGCAGACGGTTTGATAAGAATTTTATAAGCCACGTTTTTTTAAGTATTGTTCGACCGTGATAGATTTGCCACGTACTTTTTTTGCTTTTTCAAGATCTGATATATCTTCCAGAAGCTCAATTGCTTCTGACAATGCCGGGTTCTTTTTTAGTTTTTCCCAATCACTTCGGTTTATCTTAACGTGAGTTTTCGTCTTCTTTAGAGTCATTTTTCTTCTATCCTTTCTTAATCATAAAACTAAACTCATTTTTTGTAACTATCAAGGTCTTTGATGAAGTGTTGGGTATAATAAAATCTTTTATCTACTGGACACTATATATTCCTTCGTCTCTACATTTCTTAATATTTACTACGATTTTTTCACTAGTATTTGAGAACTCTTCCATTCCTTTTTTATGTGCATCTTGAAAATTTCCATAACCTAAGAAAGTTGTTTCTAAATATTCATAATTATTTGAATCCTTCCAGGTTTCCCAACCAACAAAAGCATGACCTGGGATAATTACTATAACTGGATTTAACCCAATCATTTCTAATATTGAAGCAATTAAAACGGATGCGTCAATACAATTCCCTCTTCCTTGTTCTAAAGTTTCTTTTGGATATTTAATTCTCTGTCCTTTCTGATAATCAGTTCTTCCGAAATCAAGTGTTTCATTCGAATAGATTGGTTTAAAATTATTTAATTCTGTGTATATAGCATCAACAATATTTCTTGTGAATTCTGCTTCTGTAGTAAAAATGTTTTTCTTTTTGGCATAATTAAATTTTTTAGATTCATATCCAAAAAAATAACCTGAGTAAGTTAATTTTGCAGCTTTTAGTAATAATGTGTCTAATTTATGAGAATCAATTCTCCTTACCCAATTAACTAAATAATTATAATAAAGCTGTGTGTATCCAGCTGATTCGTCAATTAACCTAAAAACCATGGTATCATAGGGTAAGACTCTAACTTTACTAGTACTTTCTTGTATAATCTTTGAAGATTCATCATCAATTACTTTAGAGTAAACTTCATAATCTGTAACTCGAGTTATTCCTTGAAGCTTCTCAGGAATAAAAGTCGGTACAAATTTATGTCTTATGATTTCTTTAGGAGGAATTATCTTATGTACAATCTCGGGATTAGATAAGCCAAATAATTCACTTGTTATTGTTACAGATTTGCTTTGATTACTTTCATTTATTATAAAATACTCAAGTACTGGGGGAATAAGTATTTTTGAATTGTCTTTAAGCAGATCATATATAGATAATGGAATAGGGGAGCTACTTTGTTTTGTCCCAATATTAATATTGTCATTAAGAGTTAAATTAAAACTATAATAATATAAATTTATGCCTGTGTTTAGGTTTTAGTTTCGTGTTTAATAGATCCCATCATGAGGAGAGCTTGAAGTGTAGGTATAAGTGATATTCCTTTATCTGACTTGCCATCTTGGATAATTGGGACATAACTCGGGTAATAATTTGAATCAACTGAACCAAGAGGATATGCTGTAGTTGCAGCATTAAAAAAACTAGACTCATATTCATAATTATATTTCGAAATAATTTTACACTCCTTAATTTCAACTGTGTCAGAGGAAATAATAAAAGGAAAATTAAATGAAATTTTCCCATCATTATATTTAAAATTATTGTATTTATCAATTGTAAATTCTAAAGTATGTACTCTCTCGTTTAGCGGAACATTTAGTAAAACATTATGTCCTGCAAAAAACTTATATGGTTTACCATCTGCAGATATTGGGAATTCAAACATTTTGAATTGAGAATCAGGAAGGAATATAATCTTGTTTATATCTTTTTTAAAACTAACCTCGTTTGAAGTTTCATCTTTTAAACTTATCTCCGACAATTTCGAATATATTATTAATTCACTCATCTCTCGACTTGGGTTTTCAGATATGAAAAATATAAAAAGTGGGAAAAAAGAATTATAATTTGGGAGATCATAAAAATTTAATTTCCATAATTCACTTTTTTCATATATAAAGTCTTTTTTGTCCTTTGGTAAAATATTCTGGTAAACAAGCCTGATTTTTACCCTATCAAAAGAGACAAACTCATAAGTAATAGAGTGAATAATTGTTTTTAATTTTTGCGATAAGTTTGGTAAGTAACAAGGACTATAATAGTATCTACCAATACCATTCTCATCTACAACATTAACATTCCTGAAAAATACCTCGGGTTCATTTTGATTATTTGATGAGTTGAGCCAAGCTAAAATTTTAACAGTCTGTTGAACTCCCTGAGAGTAAGAATTTAATTGAGTTATTAAACTTAAAATTGTAATAATTAAAATTATTTTTGCAAAATATTTAAATATCATTAATTGAGAAATAATAAATTATATTTTATTTGGAGTTTTTACTATCTAAAAAACAAATTTGTTCCATCTTTCAATCTAATCCTGCCCCCAAGGATATTAAGAGTTTATTTGGGGTGTCCTATTGATTCGTTAATTCAAACTTAAATTTTTTGGGAAAGAGAAACAAGAGGACGTAGCTTAAAGCAGCGATTTTGCATGGTTGCATG
>MGZZ01000047.1:5787-15053 GCA_001802795.1 Ignavibacteria bacterium GWC2_36_12
TCGTTTTGGTAACGCTTAAAACCCCATCAATCCTATTGAACTCTTTGCGAGGTTAACAAGAGGCGTGAAGTAAATTCCAAATAGAAATATCGGCACAAGTAAAACTATAAGCATTGCAAATGCAGCAGGGGAGACAAGGACAGCAGGCATTTCTTTTTCAGGTCTTACTAAGTACATATTCTTTAAGACTTTTATGTAATAGTAGAGTGACACAACAGTGTTAAGCAGTGCAATAACTGCAACTGCAATCATCTTTGCATCTACAAGTGCAATAAAGAGATAAAGCTTGGCGATAAAACCTGCAGTTGGCGGTATGCCTGTAAGCGAGATAAGAAAAACTGCAATAGAAAAACTAAGGAAAGGCATCGAGTAACCGAGTCCTTTGTAATCATCAATCTCTTCACTTCCGATTTTGTTAGCAATTATCATAACGACAAAGAAAGCGCCGAGATTCATAAAAGCATAAATGGCAAAATAAATTAGTATTGCAATCAATCCCTGATCTGATAAAACCGCAAGACCGAGGAGCAGGTAACCTGCGTGTGCAATGCTCGAGTAAGCGAGAAGCCTTTTCATATTGCTCTGCCAAAGTGCGGCAAAGTTACCGAGGGTCATTGTCAAGATCGAGATTAAGATAAGGAAACTTTTCCAGTCAATTAAATTTAGCAACTGCCAGTAACCTGAAGCATCGACAGAATCGATAAATGTAACTTTGATGAATCTGATCAACAGTGCGAAACCAGCTGCTTTGCTTGCAATTGATAAGTAAGCAGTAATTGTTATCGGTGCACCTTCATAAACATCTGGTGTCCAGAAGTGGAAAGGTGCAGCAGAGATCTTAAATCCTATACCGGCAAAAATTAAAATACATGCTAACCAGAAAATAAATCCGCCGAACTGGGGCAGGTGGAAAAATGAGTTTAGCAAATAAAGGTTTGTCGTTCCCGTCAAACCGTAAATAATAGAAATACCGAAAAGCATTATACCGCTTGAAGCTCCCCCGTAAATAATGTATTTAAGTGAAGCTTCGCTATTCCGTAATGAATGTTTTGTAAAGCCTGCAAGTATGTAAGATGATAAAGACAAAAGCTCGATTGAAAGATAGATCAGGATAAGATCTGCGGAAGAAATCATAAAGAACATACCGAGTATCATACCAAAGATAAGTGTGTAATACTCACCGTGGCGTTCAAAAGCTTCTTTTATTTCGTTGGATGAAAGAGAAAAGAACACAATAATAATTGAAGAAACTATTACGATTATTTTAAAGAAAGCGCCGAACGGGTCAGCAGTAATCATCCCGATCGAGCCATTTGCATTAGAAGAAACTGCCTTAAAGCTGAACTGCTCGATTACAAAAAACGATGCAACAATCAATCCTGCTATTGAAATCCAGGGAAGCAGGGATTTATTCTTTCCCATTATAAGATCAGTTGTAACAACAAGAACAATTACAACCGCTATTACAATTTCCGGTTTAATGTATTGAAGGCTATTTATTAAAGATTGAAAATTCACTTTTGTTTTCCGACTTTCTTTTTCATTAACCTAAACAATATTATTAGGATAACCGTTTCTCCGAAGGAGTCCTTTGGACAACGTTTTACCAAGCAATTAAAAACCTCCGACTGAGCTATAAAAAATCTGTGCATCGTTCATGAACTTAACCATTGCGTTAACAGATGAGCTCATCAAATCCAGCATTGCTGAAGGATAAACTCCGAGAAAGATTATAATAACTGTTAAAGGAATAAACATTGCATATTCTCTGAAGTTCAGATCCTTAAGCCCGGACCATTTTTCCTTCAAACCGCCAAGAAAAACTCTCTGCAAAGTCCATAGCATATAACCTGCGCCCAGAAGAATGCCAAGTGTAGATATAATCGTAATCACTCTTATCAAGTCTGAACCGAACGCACCGAGAAATACAAATGCCTCAGAAATAAATCCGCTTAAACCGGGGAGACCAATTGCAGCAAAGAATGCAACAGTTGTAAAGCCTGTATACACCGGCATCTGTGTAGCAAGTCCGCCAAAATCATCGATTCCACGTGTGTGAGTCCTGTCATAAACAACTCCAACAATCAAGAAGAGCATTGCTGTGATAGTTCCATGGTTAAACATCTGGAGTATAGCGCCTGAGATTCCTAATGTATTAAGAGAAGCCATTCCTAGCATAACAAAACCCATATGCGAAACAGAAGAATATGCTATAAGCTTTTTAAAATCTTTTTGAGCCATCGCACATAGGGCTCCATATATAATATTGATCATTCCAAAGAGAGCAATGTACCAGATTAGATCGCGTGTTATTTCCGGAAAGATGGGGTATGAGACCCTAAGTATTCCATAAGTTCCCATTTTTAAAAGCACACCGGCAAGAATAACGCTTATAGCTGTCGGTGCTTCAACGTGGGCATCGGGTAGCCACGTATGGAAAGGGAACATCGGTATCTTAATAGCAAAGCCTACAAATAAAGCTATGTACGCTATAAATCTGAGATTAGAAGGATTCAAAGGCGATAATATCCCGCCTGCAGTATAATTAGCTGAATCCATCATAGCGAGCATATTGAATGTAAATACTTTTGTTCCGTCGGCAAGAGTTTCATAAGTGCTGAAGTACAACCCGATCATTACAAGAAGAATAAAAACAGAACCGAGCAATGTGTAAAGGAAAAACTTTATAGCAGCATATTCTTTCCTTGGTCCGCCCCAGATACCGATTAGGAAATACATCGGGAGAAGCATAAGTTCCCAGAAAATGTAGAAAAGGAAGAAATCGAGAGCGACAAAAACTCCCATCATTCCGGTATCGAGCAAAAGAAAGAGGGCAAAATATCCTTTAACCGATTTATCAATATTCCATGATGAAATAGCAGCAATAAAAGTTATAATAGCAGTAAGAAGAACCATCGGCACACTTAAACCATCTATGCCGAGGAAGTAATCGATTTTTATTTGTCCTATCCATGAAAAGCCTGAAATATTTATCCATCTGAATTTTTCAATAAACTGGAAAGATGAAGCATCGTTTATTCCTGCGAGAGAATAGTCATAACCGCCCAGAATTATCAGGGCAAGAACAACCTGCAAACCGGTTATAAGAATCGTAATGCTTTTAACCAGTGTGCCTCTTGTTTTGGGTAAAGCCAAAACTATTATCATTCCTATTACCGGAAGGAATGTTATAAGTGATAGAACCGGAAAACTGCTATACATATTTAACTCGTCTCTTTCAAACCTGCCTGCCGGCAGGCAGGTCTTAAAATGGTTTAAATAAAAACAATAAAATCACTATTGAAAAAATTACAAAAACGATATATGTCTGAACTTTCCCTGTCTGGAATTTCCTGAAGACCAATCCCAATATTCCGCTAAAGTATGCTACAAAGTTTACTATGCCGTCCACAATTACATTATCAAAAGTTCCGCTGAAATTAGAGAACCACTTTGTTACGGTGGCAGAACCGTTTACAATTCCATCTATAATTTTATTATCGAACCATGCTAATAGCCTGCTTAAGCCGATTGTACCTGCAACAAATGATGCCTGGTAAATTTCATCGAAGTACCACTTGTTGTAAGAAAGTTTGTAAAGCGGTTTGAACTTTTCAGCGAGCTTATCAACATTAACTTTTTTGTACTGGTAGAATAAGAACGCTAATCCAATTCCCGACAAAGCCATAATTAAAGAAATAATCATAGCCGGAACATGAGCGCCATGCAAGGCTTCTGTATACTCTTCCGAATAAATAATTTCATGATGAGAACTCTCCCCGGCAACCGCACTATTCATAAAATCGTATCTGGCATTTTCAGGTACAGATATTTCAGGAGTTTTAACCCACTTAGATAAAAAAGCACCAGCATCCGGGTTAAGCGGATTAGGTGTAAACCAGATAAACAAAGACAAAGCTGAAAGAACAATAAGCGGAATTACCATAAGTTTTGGTGATTCGTGTGCGTGTTCATATTTATGCTGATCTGCAGGAGCCGAATGAAAAGTAAGTATGATAAGACGGAACATATAAAAGGCTGTAAGCAGCGCGACGGAAAAACCGGCAACGGGTAATAGCCAATGTCCTGTTAAGGATGCAAAAGCAGTTGTACCGGCAAGTATTCCATCCTTACTTAAGAAACCTGATGTTAAGGGTATCCCCGAAAGAGCAAGTGAAGCAACTAAGAATGTAACATAAGTAAATGGAAGCTTCTTACGAAGCCCTCCCATCTTCGTTATATCCTGCTCGTGGTGCATTGCCTGAATAACCGAACCTGAACCGAGGAATAAACATGCTTTGAAGAATGCGTGAGTAATAAGGTGCAAAAAAGCAAAAACATAAGCACCGACACCGAGAGACATTATCATATAACCGAGCTGGCTTATAGTAGAGTAAGCTAAAACTTTTTTAATATCATTTTGTGTTAAGGCAATAGTTGCAGGAATGAATGCCGATAAACCTCCGATGATTGCAATGATTAATAGTGCATCCCCGGTTAACATTGTAAATACCCGTGCAACAAGATAAACACCTGCAGCCACCATCGTAGCAGCATGAATTAATGCACTTACCGGTGTAGGACCCTCCATTGCATCGGGCAACCAAACATGAAGCGGGAATTGCGCTGATTTTCCTATAGCTCCGCAGAAGATTAAAAGACCTGCAATTGTTAATCCCGTTTCCGTTCCGAATGGAAGAACACCACCTGATATCTGTGAAAAAATTGTATCGAACGAAAATGTATTATAAGTAAGGAACAGAATTAAAATTCCCAGGAACATCCCGATATCACCAATCCTGTTTACTATGAAAGCTTTTTTGCCTGCATCTGATGCTGATTTTTTTTCAAACCAGAAACCGATTAATAAGTAAGATGAAAGACCTACGAGCTCCCAGAAAATATACATCATTAAAAAGTTGTGTGTGAAAACGATGCCGGTCATCGAGAAAGTAAATAGTCCAAGATATGCAAAGTACCTTCCGTAGAGCTTATCTCCTTTCATATATGCAACAGAGTAAACATGAACGACAAGACTAACAAGTGTAACTGTAAATATCATTATTACTGAAATGTTATCGAGCAGCATTCCCAACTGGATTGAAACAGAACCGATATTTATCCATGTAAATTCCGATATGATCTCCCTGTCAACAAAGTTTGTGAGTTTTTCGTAAGCAAGAAATGCGGAGAGAATAAATGCGGCACCTACAGTCAGTACTTCAAGAACATAAGTGTACTTAACCTTCTTACCGAAAAAGATTGCAATAATAAAACCTATTAAAGGAAGAAAGAGAATTACAATTGCTAATTTTATAAGTGTTGATTCAGTCATATCTTCTATACTTCGTTAAACCTTTGTGCTTAAATTCCAATTACCAAAAAACAAATCCCAAATAAATTCCAAACAGCAAAACTCAATTTCCATAATTTGAATATTGGAAATTATTTGATATTTGCATTTTGTAATTAGATGATTTCATAAATTCGCTTCCATAGCTTAAGACTTCAACAAAATTGCAGAGAAAATCTTTTTTAACTCAATAGCTTCTTGATAAAGTTTTTTGCCTTCTGTTTCATATTCTTTGTCATTAGTATCGACAATTAATCTTAACCAATAAGCACTTTCTTTAGCTTCTTTTCTGCAAATTTTTATTCTCATATTAAAATCTTTTTTACTTAACGCTTCATTTGCTTCAATATAATTTGCACCAACTGATGATGAAGCATCCAACAACTGTTTTATATATTCCATATTAGAGAGTGACTTTTTAATAGTTCTGACAAAATCACAGGTCTTCTTTGCAAATTGATATGTTCTTTCTTCCAAATCATACTTGTTATTTTGTCCCTCATTCATTAATTATTTTGAAATTTGATAATTGTTATTTGAAAATTATTTGTTATTTGTCTTTTGAAGTTTGATCATTCCTTCATTCGATCGATTTCATCAACATTAACTGTTGTGAAAGTTTTATAAATATTTAACAAGATAGCCAAAGCGATTGCTGCTTCTGCTGCTGCAAGTACAATAACAAATAAAGCCATTACCTGTCCATTGTAGCCAAAGCTGCCGTACCGGGCGAATGCAACAAAATTAATGTTAGCAGCATTCAGAATAAGCTCGATTCCCATTAAAACCATTACTGCATTTTTCCTTGTTACAATTCCGAATATCCCGAAAGAAAATAAAATCGTACTTACAATCAGAAAATGATTTAATCCTACATTCATTTTTGTTATCTCCTCGCCATAGAAGCTGCACCGATTAAAGCGACTAATAATAAAATTCCGAGCAGTTCAAAAACAACTACATAATCCTGGAGCAACAAGGTTCCGATATTATATACTGTTGTAACTGGAATTTCAGATTCTAATACTCTCCACTTTGTATTTGTCATAGTTGCTACAAGAATACCTGTAAATATTCCTACACCAATAACTGCAGGAAGAATCTGGAAAGTACCTGATTTAACCTGTACATTTGTAATTCTATTTGTAAGCATTACACCGAACAGCAAGAGAATTAAAATTCCTCCGACATAAACAACAAGCTGAACAATTGCAATAAAATCTGCTGCGAGCAGAACATAAAGTCCTGTTACACCAAGAAAAGTAAACAACAGGAAGAAAGCTGAATAAACTATATTCCTGAGAGTTACAACGAAAAAAGCCGATACAATTGTGAGTGCGGCAAAAAGATAAAATATTAAATCGTAGATAATCATATTATTTTTCTTTCTTTCCCGACTGATCTGCAACATTTTTTTCTGCAGAAACCTTAGCAGCAGTTTCAGCCTTTTGGGCTGCTTGCTCCGCCTTTAGGCGAGCTTTTTCTGATTCAAGCTTTGCAAAGTTTTCTTTCTTTTGTGTAATCTCTTCGGGGGTAAGCGTAACAAAACTGAAATTCAGATCACTTCTTTCATATTCAGAAAATTCATAAACGTCAGTCATATAAATACATTCCGTAGGGCAGGGGAAAACACATAGCTGGCAATAGCAGCATTTTGCAAAATCAATATCGAATTGGGTAACCCAGAGCGCTTTCCGTTTTCCGCTGGAAGTTTTTCCAAGATCTTCGTCAGGAAGTCCTTTAACGGTTTCAATTGTAATACAATTAACAGGGCAGGCACGTGCACACTGATCACACCCGATGCAATCATCCATATTAACGTACAGCCTGTTTCTTTCACGTTCAGGTAAAGCGAGTTTTATATCAGGGTATTGTATTGTAACGGAAGGTACAAACAAGTGTTTGAAGGTAACTTTCATACCTACCAACACAGTCCATAAAGATTTTATTGCTTCGCTGAAATATTGCATTAGAGAACCGAAATTAATCCAACTATAATCAGGTTAACAAAAGAAATTGGTATTAGATATTTCCAACAGACCGCCATCAACTGGTCAACTCTGAGCCTTGGCAGAGTCCATCTCAACCACATCTGTACAAAAACAAAAAATAAACCTTTTGCAGTAAACCAGAAGAACTGCTCGATTGGGATAAGCCACGGAAGATTAAAAGCATTTCCAAGATAACCGAACGGCGACTGGTATCCGCCAAAGAAAACAGCAGCAACTATTGCAGAAACAGCAAACATGTTCGCATATTCTGCAAGGAAGAACATTGCGAATTTCATTCCTGAATATTCCGTGTGATAACCAGCAACTAATTCTGATTCTGCTTCGGGAATATCGAAAGGAGTACGGTTAACTTCTGCAAGTGTACTTATATAAAGTATTATGAAACCAATAAACATAAACGGGATGAATAAAAATTTATGCAAGCCAGGACCGGGTCCGCCAAATATCATCCAGTTCCAGAAATAACCGGATTGCAATTCACTTAACTTATATAAACTAAGTGTGCCTGTTATCATAACAATAGTAAGAACAACAATTATTGTCGGAATTTCATAACTGATAATCTGAGCAGCGGATCTCATAGCTCCAAGCAGAGAATATTTATTGTTGGAAGCCCATCCTGCCATAAGAATTCCTGCAACGACTAAACCCGACACAGCAATAATAAAAAATAATCCAAGGTCTATATTTGAACCGATGAAAGCTCCCGAGAAAGGTATTGCTGCAAAGACAGCATAACTGCCTGCAAAAACTATTACCGGTGCAAGATTAAAAAGTGGTTTATCATTTTCCGTTGCAACTATATCTTCTTTTTGCAGCAGCTTAAGAATATCGGCTATTGTTTGTAAAGCACCGTGATAACCAACTCTCATTGGACCGAGCCTGTCCTGCATATGGGCAGAAACTTTTCTTTCCAGCCATACTGCAAACAATGCAAACGGAAGTATGAAAAGAAAAAGAGGGAAGAAGCTTTGAATAACACCCGCCCATATTTCGCTGCCTGTAAGTTTGTAAAGATAATCGTAGATCATCTGTCCACCTCACCGAGAACTATATCAACACTTCCAAGAATTGCAATAATGTCGGCAACCATATGTCCTTTGCAAAGCTCATCCATAATTGCAAGGTTC
Organism: Ignavibacteria bacterium GWC2_36_12; assembly: GCA_001802795.1. GTDB lineage: Bacteria > Bacteroidota > Ignavibacteria > Ignavibacteriales > Ignavibacteriaceae > RBG-16-34-14. The sequence goes on from MGZZ01000047.1 coordinate 14,283, forward strand.
ACAAAAGATGGACCTCTTACTTTTACGCGGAAAGGATTAACTGATCCGTCACTGATAATGAAATAGCCTAACTCTCCGCGGGGACCTTCAACACGGCTGTAAACCTGTCCCACAGGCGGTTTAACCCTTTTAGGTATTGCAGAAGCAACATCGCCATCAGGAATTTGTTCCAAAGCTTGTTCAAGAATTATCAGACTTTGTTCCATTTCAAGCACGCGTACATAATATCTGTCCCACGAATCTCCAACGGTTCCTACTGTACCTTCCCCAACAGGAATATCAAAATCGAATTTATTATAAACTGAATAAGTATCGTCCTTTCTCAAATCCCATTTCAAACCGCTTGCTCTTAACATCGGACCCGTGATACCATAGTTGATTGCAGTATCGAGAGGAAGTATTCCAATGTTGGCAGTTCTTTCTGTAAAAATTTTATTGTTAGTAAGGAGATCATTAAGCTCTTTTATTTTTGGTCTGAAGTAAGGAACAAATTCTTTTGCAAGGCGAATAAAATCGGGATGGAGATCGTGAGAAACGCCGCCTACCCAGATATAATTGTATAGAAGTCGTGCACCGCAGGTTATTTCAAAAAGACTTAAGATTTTTTCCCTGTCTCTAAAACAGAAAAGAAACGGTGTAACAGCACCAATATCAGCACCATAAGTTCCTAAAGCTACGAGATGAGAAGCAATTCTTTGCAGCTCTCCCATTATTACTCTTATATATTCGACTCTCTCAGGTACTTGTATTCCAAGAAGCTTTTCAACAGCA
>MGZZ01000048.1 GCA_001802795.1 Ignavibacteria bacterium GWC2_36_12
TGATGCTCTCATTTTAAAAATTTCAGATAATTCTTTTGGAACCTCAGGAATGGCAAATACTTCCGACAGGCAACTTTGGCTGTTGAAACAAAATGGCGATACTCTTGAAACATATACTTATTCGGCAAATAATTCTTCTGCAATTTCAGACGAGAAAATTGTTATAAATAAAGATAACTCTTCGAATAACTGGGAAAACTCTTTACTGACTAACGGAACTCCGGGCAGGAAAAATTCCGTGACACCTCTTAATAATGATCTTTCTTTTTCTTCACTTTCAATTTATCCTGAAGTGCCGATAAGCGGAGATAATGTACAAATCACCGCTTCAATTAAGAACAAAGGAATAAATACTGCTCAAAGCTTTTCAACAGAGATTTATAACGATATTAATTTCGATTCTTCCGGTTCGCAGCAGGAATTAATTTTCACACAATCTTTCCTAAATCTTTTACCCGGTGATTCAACAACGATAAACGCTTTTATAAACTCTGCTACTGAAGGAAATTATCAACTGATGGGTGAAATATCTTTCTCCGAAGATGAAGATACATTGAACAATAAAAAGATAATTCAGTTTATTGTTTACCCGCCGGGAAATATTTACAACGATATCATCGTTAACGAAATAATGTATGCACCATCATCCGGGGAACCTGAATGGATTGAATTATATAATAAGACGGACTCGCCGATCAATCTTAAAAAATGGAGCCTGTCTGATAATTCAACAACTGTTTCAATAACTGGTACCGGTGGGCTCATACAAAGCAAATCCTTTGTTATACTAAGCAGAGATTCTTCAATCCTGAATTTTTACCCGGTTCCTGTTGAAATAATTGTATTTAATCTTCCGGCTTTAAATAATACCGGCGATGTTATTGTAATCAGAGACTCGCTTTCAGTTTTAATCGATAGCCTCAGTTATTTACCTGAATGGGGAGGAAATTCCGGCAAATCCCTGGAAAGAATTTCCTCTGAGGAAAGTTCTAATCTACAATCGAATTGGGGAACATCTCCAAGTATAAACAAGGCAACTCCCGGAATGATTAATTCAATCACTCCTAAAGATTTTGATTTGAAAATTTCTTCCTTCTCCCCGGAAAATGATTTTGGAATAATTGGAGAAAAAATAAATTTTACAATTCAGGTTTCAAACCCCGGATTAAATAATTCCGGGAACTTCATTGTTAAGATTTTCAGAGATATAAATACAGATTCTGTTGCACAACAAAATGAACAGATGGGAGAAATACCGGGAAGTTCAATTTTAAGCGGAGACAGTATCCGGGTACATTTCCAAACGGCGGATTTTATCAAAGGAAATAATTATTTCATCGTCTATATTGAAACCGGAACCGATCAGGATACAACAAACAATTTTGCATTTGCAAAATTAATTGGTGTAACAATAAATGAAGTAAGAAATGATTTGGTAATAAATGAATTTATGTACGCCCCGGGTTCGCCCGAACCGGAGTGGATTGAAATTTTTAATAGGAGTAATAAAATAATTGATATTAATAATTACCAAGTTGCAGACAATAGCGATACGATTACTGTAATTAGTGGGCCTATGATTCTTAATCCAGGAGATTATTTTATAATTGCAGCCGATTCTTCCATAAATAATTTCTACAATATCCCTGCAGCAATTATTTATAAAAATTTTCCAACACTTAATAACACGGGTGATAAAATAGTTCTCCTCGACTCGCTTAACAGAACCATCGACTCACTTCAATTCTTTTCAAGTTGGGGTGGAAGCAATGGGAAATCATTAGAAAGAATTAATTCTGAAATTTCATCGATTGATTCTGCAAACTGGAGCACTTCTAAAAGCAAATATATAGCAACTCCCGGCTATATTAATTCTGTAACAGAAAAAGATTTTGATCTTGAACTGAGTGATATTGTTTATTCTCCTTCTCTTCCTGTTTTTGGAGACAACGTTTCTGTATCGGTGAAAGTAAAAAATATTGGGAAAAATAACGCACAATTCAGTATTCAGCTTTACGGGGATACTGATCTTGATACTCTTCCTGATCAAATAATAACCGAGATTATTTCTCTTTCGCTTTTAGCCGGGGATTCTACAATTTATTCTACTGACTATTCAATCCTGAACCTGCAAAACTCAAACGGATTTTATGCGCTGATTAAATTTACTCCGGATCAGGACACATCAAATAATTACTTGTATTCAACTATAAAACCCGGTTATCCTTTCGGTACAATTGTAATAAACGAAATTATGTTCACACCTTCAGGGGGTGAACCTGAGTGGATTGAAATATTTAATACTTCAAGTGATTCTATAAATCTGAAAGACTGGAGTGTGACGGATGTTTTTACAACCCCTGTTACAGGAAAAATAAGCAGAGATGTTTTCATTAGATCAGTTTCTTATCTGGTGTTAAGCAAAGATTCGTCAATTCAAAATTACCATAGATTTATTCCATCAGGAATAATTGTTACAAATCTTCCTTCTTTTAACAACGATGAAGATGGTGCAGTTCTCAAAGATGACAGGAGAGCTACTATTGATTCTGTTCTGTATTCAAATGAATGGGGTGGAACAAGCGGCTATTCTCTTGAGCGAAAAGAAATTAGTACTCCGGCAATTATTCCTTTAAACTGGGGTTCATCTGTCGATATTGAGCAAAGCACTCCCGGAAGAATAAACAGCATAACTCCAAAAGAATATGATCTTTCCCTTGCGGAGATTTCTTTTGACCCGAGGTTTCCTGTTGCGAGAGATAATGTTTTTATTTCTGTAAAGATTAAAAACAATGGTTCTCAAGAAGCAAATAATTTTTCGGTTGAATTTTATTTTGATTCAGACTCTAACAATGTTGCTGATCAGCTTCTTGAGAGAATAGAAAATCTAAATCTTCAGCCAGCTGATTCTATCGGTATCAAAACATCAAACGCATTACAAAATCTTCAAAACAAAATTTTAACCTCGGTAAGAATAGTCTTTGAAAATGATGAAGACACACTAAATAACTATGCTGAAAGTTCCGTTCAGCCCGGTTTCGCATCAAACACTGTTTTAATAAATGAAGTTATGTATTCTTCTTCCAATGAGCCGGAATGGTTTGAAATTGTTAACGCAGGAAGCGATTCGATTAATATTAAAGATTGGTCGGTGAGTGATATTCTAACTACCCCGACAAAAAACATTTTATCTTTTGAAGATTTCTATATAAAGTCCGGTGAATATGCAATCGTTTCAAAAGACACTTCTATTTATAACTTTCATAATAGTCTCCTAGCAAAAGTTTTTGTAACTAACTTCGGCAGCCTTGGTAATACGAGCGATGGGATTATGATTTACGATTTCAGAAATGGAATTATTGATAGTTTGATTTACAATTCAGACTGGGGAGGAAAGAACGGTTATTCGTTGGAAAGAATTTCCTTTAGTAAACCGACGAACGACAGCACGAACTGGGTTACTTCCTTAAGTGATGGACGAAGCACTCCCGGAAAAGAAAATTCAGCTTCCGCTATACCCGGTTATGAAAGAAACCAGTTTGTAATAAACGAAATAATGTTCGATCCCGATATTGACAACAGTGAGTTTATTGAATTTTATAATAATGGGGAAACCGAAGTTAACCTTGGCGGCTGGAAATTTGAAGATGAAAATGGAAATATTAATGTGTTGAGTGATACCAGCTTTATAATCCAGCCAGATGAATATTTTATTCTTATTGCCGATTCGTTAACTATCGGAAAGTATAATCTTCAGCAATTTGCCAACAAATTAATCGTTGGAGTTTCTTCACTTGGATTTGTAAACACAGGAGAATTAATTTTATTAAAAGATATAAAACAAAACATAATTGATTCTGTTTGGTTCTCTGATAAATGGCATAACAAAAATATCCTAACAACAAAAAATAAATCGTTAGAAAGGATAAATCCCGGATTAAATGGCAATGATCAATTCAATTGGAGTACATCTGTAAGTCCTGATGAAGCCACGCCGGGAAAACAAAACAGCATCTTTACTGACAACTCAAATAAAGAAGCAAAGATTTCCGTTTCGCCAAATCCCTTTTCTCCTGACAACGATGGTCTTGAAGATTTCACTTTAATCAATTATAATATCACGCAAAGACTCGCACAAACAAGAGTAAAAATATTCGACAGCAAAGGAAGACTTGTAAGAACTCTAATTAACAACCAGTCGAGTGCTTCTTCGGGCTCAATTGTTTTTGATGGTCTTGATGATGATGGAAGAGCCTTGCGGATCGGAATTTATATTATTTTTATGGAAGCATCGAATGACAACTCCGGAGTCGTGGAGACTTTAAAAACAATTGTTGTTGTTGCAAGAAAGCTATGATTGTTTATTTAATTAAATTCTGATAATTTATTTATGATCGTAGGTACAAGTTTCAAACTTGTCCCTACAATAGAAAATTTTCATAAACAATTATTATCTATGTTCAAACAACTTAATTGGGTAGAAAGAAAATTTAACTTCGACCTGCCTGCCGGACAGGCGGGCTTTCCTGTTGAAATTTTTCCATCCATACTCGAAAGATTCAGAGGAACACCTGCAAGGCTTGAAGAAACGACAAAAAATCTTCCTGAAAAAATTTTAACATTCAAACCCGAAGACAAATGGTCAATTAAAGAACACGCAGGACATTTAATCGATCTCGAAGAACTCGGTGAGAAAAGGCTTGACGATTTTCTGAATAGAAAAGAAATTCTTTCTGCTGCAGATATATCAAACAAAAAAACTCACGAAGCAGATTATAATAAAAAAAATATTAATGAACTGCTGAAAGAATTCAGAAGCGCAAGGGAACATGCTGTTGGTAGGCTTGAAAAGCTTACCAAAGAGCAGGTTGCAATTGTATCAATTCATCCACGCCTGAACCAAAAGATGAGAGTTATTGACTGGGTTTATTTTATGTCTGAACACGACGATCACCATCTTACAAAGATCAGGGAAATAATTAATAATTTAAAATCTTAATCATCTCGAATTTAACCTTGGATATTAAAGTCAGCCGCGGAATTTATCTTACACAAATCTCTGAAGCAGATAAGCCATCACTTCTAAAATATATTAACGATCCCGACATTTATAACTACACACTTAAAATACCTTATCCATATCTGGGAAAAGATGCCGATGATTGGATTAGCTTTGTGGAAGAATCCAGATTAAAAGAAAGAGTATTAAAGCACTGGGCAATCAAAAATGAAAATGAAGAGCTAATTGGCGGAGCCGGTTTTCATTCTAAGTATGGAAAACTTTCTCATAAAGATGAAATTGGATACTGGCTTGGCAAGCCTTTCTGGAATAAAGGCATAATGACTGATGTTGTTAAGAAGGTTTGCGAAATAGGTTTTTCAGAATTAAACCTGGTAAGAATAGAAGCAACAGTTTTTAGCAGGAATACTGCATCAAAAAAAGTACTTTATAAATCCGGGTTCGTTCTTGAAGGAACCTTAAAAAAATTCTACTTCAAAGATGATAAGTTAATTGATGCAGATATTTTCGCCCGTCTGCGCTGAATTGCTCTGAACTCATTATCCGGTCACAACGATAGTACAACACAAATTTTTACCTTTCCCTTAAGCTTATAATTAATAAGTTAGTAAAGGGTACCGGATGATAAGGAAGGAGGCTTATATGAACAGGAAAAGGGATAGATTCTCAACGCTGAAGCGGATACAGAATGAAATATATGTTGCACTATTGCTTCTTTCTCTCTTTTTTCTCGTCATGTTTTAGATAATATTTCATTCTCAGCCCTTTTAAAAGCCGTAATAAATTGTTGCGGCTTTTTTATAAAATATAAATCTAAAATAAAATATTATATTTGCATTAATTCATTTTTGAAAAATTATATGTTTAAAAAAACTATCAGAGAAATTTTTATACGCGACCTCAACAAGCTGAAATCGGAAATAGAGCTTTATAAAAATGAATCCGATATCTGGGTGATTGCAAAAGAGATAAAAAATTCAGCCGGAACTTTATGCATACATTTAAATGGGAACCTAAAGCATTTCATCGGGGCGATACTCGGCGGAACCGATTATAAACGTGACCGGGATAGTGAATTCACAATTAGAAATATTTCTAAGACAGAATTACTAAAATCAACTTCCGAAACAATTGAAGTCGTTGATAAAACTTTATCGTCTCTTTCCGAAGAAAAGTTCTTTGAAAATTATCCCGTTGAGTTCCGAAATGAAATTGCAACTACGGATTTTGTTCTCGTTTATCTTGCTGCTCATTTTAATTATCATCTCGGACAGGTAAATTACCATAGAAGATTAATCGGTTAAAAATATTTTTACATAACTACAAACATTTTAAGATAAATTTTGTAAGTTTATTTAACCAATAATTAATTTCATGATCGAGATTAAAAATCTTCACAAGAGCTTCGGTAATAAAGAGGTACTAAAAGGCATTAATCTCGATATTGAAACCGGTGAGACAATTGTTATTATAGGCAGAAGCGGTTGCGGTAAAAGTGTTCTTATTAAACATATTGTAGGATTGCTTGAGCCTGACGAAGGTTATGTAAAAGTAGAAGGAAAGATTGTAAGCGATTTAAATGAAAAAGAACTTTATCAATTGAGAAAAAAGTTCGGATTTCTTTTCCAGGGGGCTGCATTATTCGATTCAATGACAGTTGAAGAAAATGTGGGACTTGCCCTGGCTGAATCTGAAAACAAGTATTCGCCGAAGGAAATCCATAACATAGTAGAAGAGAAACTTTCGGTTGTGGATTTATCCGGTATTCACAAACTAAAACCTGCAGAACTTTCGGGTGGAATGAAAAAACGTGTGGGTCTTGCGCGTGCTCTGATTACGAATCCCGATTACATATTGTATGATGAGCCGACAACAGGTTTGGACCCGATTATGTCGGATTCTATAGATATTATGATTAAAAATCTGGCGGAAAAACTGAATGTTACTTCTATTGTTGTAACGCATGACATGTAC
>MGZZ01000049.1 GCA_001802795.1 Ignavibacteria bacterium GWC2_36_12
TGTTTACCCCTTTTATTTGGTTAGCTCTCGATATTTTCCCCAAAGCAGATGCTAAAGCCATTGGGTTATTACAGATTTTTGCGCCCCCTTCGTCGGCAGCAAACTCCCGCGATCTTGATATGGCTAATTGTATTAATGTTGCAGCAATAGGCGCCAGAATAAGCATCAGTAAAGATGCTATGCCGCTTCCCGCATCATCATCATCCCTGCCACGCCCGAACATCAAAGCCCAGCCAGCCATCTGCGCTATATAGGTTATGGTACCGACTAAAGTAGCAGCTATGGTACCTGTTAAAATGTCCCTGTGTTTTACATGAGCAAGTTCATGCGAAATAACTCCGGCTAATTCTTCATTATTCAATCCCTGGAGTATTCCTGTAGTTGCAGCAACAGCAGCATTCTGAGGATTTCTTCCCGTTGCAAATGCATTGGGAGTAGGATCATTAATAATATAAACTCTCGGCATCGGAAGATTTGCATTCTTACTTAATTCTTCCACAAGCTTATAAAATTTAGGTGCTGTTTCCAAAGTAACTTCTTTCGCCCTGTACATAGCAAGAACAATTTTATCGGAAAACCAGTAACTTCCAAAATTCATTATTAAAGCAAACACAAAAGCAATGGTCATTCCGGATCTTCCTCCAAGCAGGTAACCTACAAAGAGAAACAGAACCATCATTAATGTCATTAGAAATACTGTCTTAAGCACATTCATTTTTTTAAACCCGTGTAATTTAATGATTCAAAATTACGTAAAGAGTTATGCAGAGGCAAGGTGAAGCGGAATGTAGAATGAAGAATGTATAATTTAGAATGCAAAGAGTGTTCGAATCGTTCTAAATCTATTAGACATATTCAAAAATTGTTCATTTTACATTCTAAATTCTACATTGTTTAAGGTCTTGCCTTTATTTTGTAATATGGTTAAATAAGGAACGAAATTTTGAGGAATTTATGAAGAAACATTTGTTGCTGTTAATAATAATATTTTTAACGACATTAAATATTAAAGCCCAAAATACATACGATTTTATGAGACTCGATATGAGTGCAAGAGCAGGAGCCCTGGCTGGCAGTTTTGTTTCTAATAATGATGACCCGGATGTAATATTTTATAATCCGGCGGGAATGCAATTATTAGCTGATAATCCTGTTTCTTTCTCTTTTGTAAAACACTTACTGGATATTAACCTCGCCAGTCTTTCTTACTCAACAGAATTTGAAGACATTGGAAGATTTGGAGCAGCAGTTAAATATATTAATTACGGCACTTTCAAAGGAGCAGATGAAAACGGAAGCCCGACGAGCGATTTCAGCGCAGGTGAAGTTGCTTTTATTTTAGGCTATGCAAACCAGCTCGATGAAAATTTCTATTATGGCTCCAATGTAAAATTTATTTATTCGGGTATAGAAAAATATTCATCATCGGCAATAGCATTTGATGTTGGATTACATTATGCCGTTCCTTCACAGCAAATCAATATCGGTTTTTCAATTTTAAATATCGGGACACAATTATCTTCTTATATCAGCACAAAAGAAGAACTGCCTCTCGATTTTGTAATCGGTATTTCAAAAAAACTTGAGTATCTCCCTGTTCGTTTGTCTCTTGATTTTCACAAGCTCAATGAAGAGAGAGATGATTTTGTTGAAAAACTAAAAGCATTTACTGTCGGTGCAGAATTTACACTAAGTAAAACTTTGCGGCTGAGATTCGGTTATGATAATGAAAAAAGGACAGAGTTAAAGATAGGATCTTTTGCAGGAATAGCCGGATTTAATGTGGGTCTCGGTGCGCTTATTTCTGAGTACAGGTTTGATTACGGCTTCTCTTCTATGGGTCCAATCGGTGATCTGCATAGAATTAGCATTTCGACAACACTTTAAAAGTTGTCATTCCGAACTTTGTTTCGGAATCTACATATTATTGGGAGATGCTGAAACCTAGCCGGCAGGCAGACAAGTTCAGCATGACAAATGAAAGGATTCACTTCTTAAAAGGTTTCTCAATATATCCTTCAGCAAGCTTGTGAGAATTTGCGTATTCATTCATATCAAGAACCTTTTTATAATTTAAGATTGCTGCATCTCTTTTATTCCACAGATCATTTATCATTCCCATATACAAAACTGCATTAACCTGGAAACCCGATTCTTCATCTTCTTCATCTATCTGTTTAGAAATTTTTGCACAATCACTAAAGTAAATCATTGATGAATCCAGTTTGTTTGTATTGAAGTACTGGAAAGCAACATAATAATCAGCTTCTCTTTTTGTTTTGGGAACATTGTAGCCGGTAAGACCCGCTTTACCTTTGTCAATTATATTCTGAAAAGTTAATGATGCTGCAAAATAATCTCCCTTCTTTGCTGCAATTCTTCCCTTCCATCTCTGGAAAACCGGGTTGTCTGGAAACTCTTTAGTCAGCATATCTGCATACTCTTCAGCTTTGTAAGGATTGTTTTCATTACTGTAATAAAGAGTCATCAGGAAATACTGTGCTTCGTACTTCGCATATTTGCCTTTAAAAGCAGTGTTGTTAAGCTGCTCAATCCCCCTCTCTTTATCTCCCGAAGGAAAGAACAACATTAACGGTTTTATCATGGGATATTCCTCCGGAATTACAGCCGCATAATAATTATAAATTCCAAAACCGAGCTGAACATCTACATTATTTGGATCAAGATTAGCGGCGTGTTCAACAATAGGCAATGCTTCTCTTCCATCATCGGCAGCTTTAAGCCAGCTATCCCTGTTGGCTCTAAGTCTGCCCCGGAAACCTATGGCTCCTCCCTTGAAGAAGAGAGCATCTACATTTTGAGATTTTTTTTTAAGAAGCTCATCACATTGAAAAATTACATCTTCAAGTTTTTGGAAAAAGATTTCGTCACGCTCTTCGGAATCAAGATCGAGAAGAATCTTCCACCAGTCTATCATTGCAAGGAAAAATCTGCCTGAAGGGTGGTTCGGGTAATCCGCAATCAGCTTGCGAAAAGTTTTTTCTGCCTCGGGAAATTTTATGTTGTAGATTTGCTTAATACCGGAAGTGACAAGCGAATCAAATTTGGCATCCTGTGCTTTGATTTCACTTACAAATAAAAAGATAATCAATATTAGATACTGAAAGTGTCTTGCCATTTTTTGTATAAACCGTTAAAACGGTTATTCTATTTATTTGAGTTCATTAACCCCTGACTTAAGTCAGGGGTTAGCGTAAAAAAAAACTTTAGTAACCGTTTTAACGGTTTTCTTTTTTTAATTCTACTTCTCTCTACCTAAAATAAAAAACGGAGAATAAAAATTCTCCGCTTTAATACTTCCAACATTTATGTTTCTTTATAAAACTCTTAACCCCTGAATCGGCTGAAGCTTGTAATCGAAATGAACAGTATAATAATTGTGACCTATAACAGGAGGATCTATACTTTTTATCCAGACCTTAACATAATAGCCTTCCTGGGTTTCAAGCAGATAAACATTACCATTCTCAACGAGTAAAATTGTTTCATCTGCTTCAGGCAAATCTGTTTCATCAAAAGCCGATTGACCCGACCCTAAAAGTTTCATCCTGGTTAGCTTAAAATTTTCTCCAAAGACTTTGGGAGAATAAAAATAAGGCGCTTCGCGGGTTTCTTCCATGTGTAAATCAATAAGTGGAGCATTTCCCTGTGTATAAGCATACGGATTACCTACACCTGTTGAAATATTCCAGCCAAAACCGCTCATCGTAGAACTATTTGGTACATAGGAATCAATAACACCATCAATGTTATAATAAATGCCGGCATAAATTTCCGTTTCAAGTGAATCGCTTTTAGTTCCGTTATTTAGTTCGGCAAGAACAAAAGTCTTAAATCGTTTTCCCCTTTGCAAAGGATTAATTGCATGAGTTTTTATTGCTTTATCCAACGCCTGTTCCTGGAATGTAGACGGATTATCGTCACTATCCAATTCGACTGTAATAATTCTGTATCCTTTAAAATCAGAGACATTTTCGTCGGGAGATGCCGTCCAGCTAAAAGTTACTTTCGAATCACCGCCTGCCTCAGCTTCTACTTTAAAGCTTAAAGAGCCGGGAGCGTCAACCGAAGTTGGTGACGGAATATCAGAATTATCATTGTCCGTGCTGCAATCACCACCCATAAATGTATAAGAAGCTAAGAGGATTATTAAATTAAATAAAAGCAGCTTAAATTTTTTTTGTATCATTTTTATTTCCTTCGTTTTCTTATATATAAGAAATTAAATCTCTTTATTAAATTATTGTAATAACAGGATTTTATCCAAGCCAATTAATCCGTATCAAATTAAAGCTTAAGTTTATCATCCATATATTTCGATATGCTGTCAATCGAAATTCTTATCTGTTCCATTGAATCTCGCTCTCTTATTGTAACTGTTTTATCTTCGAGAGTTTGGGTATCAACAGTAACGCAATATGGTGTGCCGGCTTCATCCTGTCTCCTGTATCTTCTTCCGATCGCTCCTTTGTCATCGTAAAAAACTTTAAAGTTTCTTCTGAGTTCTTTCTCGATTTCTCTCGCTATTTCCGGCATACCGTCTTTGTTAACCAAAGGAAGAATAGCAACTTTAATCGATGCAAGCCTAGGATGAAATCTTAAAACTGATCGCGTTTCATTATTCACAACTTCTTCATAATAAGAATCTATCAGGAAAGCCATAAACGATCTGCTGGCTCCAGCCGATGTTTCTATTATAAATGGAATAAATTTTTCTTTCGATTCATCATCAAAATATTTTAATGATTTACCGGAGAACTCCTCATGCCGGTTCAAATCAAAGTTTGTCCTGTTGTGTATTCCCTCGATTTCACCCCAGCCAAAAGGAAATTCGTATTCAATATCTGTTGCATCTTTTGCATAATGAGCAAGCTTTTCTTTAGGATGATCGTGATATCGCAGCTTGCTTTCTGTCATACCGAGATTCTTAAACCATTGAAGCCTTTCAGCTTTCCAGTAGTCGTACCATTTTTTATCATCTGCAGGCTTGATAAAGAACTGCATTTCCATTTGTTCGAACTCGCGTGTTCGGAAAAGAAAATTCTTTGTATTAATTTCATTACGGAAAGCTTTTCCAATCTGTGCAATACCGAAAGGAAGCTTTTGTCTTGCGGAACTCTGTACATTCAGAAAGTTAACATATATTCCCTGGGCAGTTTCAGGTCTTAAATAAACAACAGCACCGCTGTCTTCAACAGGACCGATAAATGTTTTAAACATCAAATTAAATTTACGGGCTGTGGTAAATGTATTTTTATTTCCGCACTGGGGACAATTAATTTCCTGCATCAGTCTTGCACCCAACTCCTGATCTTCAAGAACAGCACTAAAAGGATCTTCTGTCTGAAGCGCCTGGCTATATTTTTCAGTCAATAAAGAATCACCGGTAACTGAGTTTTTCAAATCTTCAAGAGCTTTTGTTCTCTTTTTTTCATTTATCATTTCGGAAAGAACATCAACCCTGAAACGCGCTTTACATTGTTTGCAGTCAACCATCGGATCGGTGAAATTTTCTACGTGCCCCGATGCTTCCCAGACTTTCGGGTGCATAAGAATCGAAGCATCCAATCCTTCAATATTATCACGGTAGGTCATCGTTTTCCACCACTCTTCTTTAATATTGCGAAGAAGCTCGACACCCAAAGGACCGTAATCCCAGCATCCGTTTAATCCCCCATAAATTTCACTGGATTGGAAAACAAATCCCCTTCTTTTGGCGAGAGATACAATTTTGTCTAATAGCTCTGACCTGCCTGACGGCAAGGCAGGACGGTTATTCGCTTTCTTTTCTATGACACACTCCAAAAAAATTTTTATAAACCGGTTCAAATATAATAAAATGAGGCAAAATTATGTGATCCGGGTTTAGAGGTTAAAAAAAAGAAGTTATATTTAAGACAGTAAAATTAATTTTTAAAGGGGAATTATGTTAAAACAACTGATACCGAAAGAAGAAAAATATTTCGAAGATTTCAAAGAGATGATCTATCACATCTCCGAGATGGCAAAATATACAAACCAGTTTTTTTCTTCCGATGTAATTGATCAAAGCCTGCTATTAAAAATTAAACCTCTTGAACAAAGATGTGATGAGCTTTCTTCAAAAATATTTAAACGGCTGAACAAAACATTCATTACACCTTTTGACAGGGAAGATATTTTTGCGCTTGTAAAACGGCTATCTGCAATAAGCGATAATCTTCTGGGAGCCACAAACAGGGTAGAGACATTCAATATAAAGGAAAAGATAAAATACACGGATAAAATCTCTGCGATAATTCTTCAGCAGATTAGTGAGCTTGGATGTGCAATACAGGATATTAAAGCAAGAAGAATTAATGAATGCAAAGCTGTTAATGATCTTGAATCGGAAGCAGATAAAATTTATCAGCAGGCAAACAAAGAATTATTCGAGAATGAAAAAGATGCCATAAAACTGATCAAGGAAAAAGAAATTCTCGATATCCTGGAAAAAACCTGCGACAAGTGTCAATCAGCCGCCAACATAATTCTCTCAATCTTCATCAAAAACAATTAAGCTGAATGATATTTGCAATTCTGATTATCGTCCTCGCACTTGTCTTCGATCTTTATAATGGAATGAATGATGCAGCCAATTCTATTGCAACTGTTGTTTCTACGCGTGTGCTGTCACCTTTCCAGGCTGTTTTATGGGCAGCGTTTTTTAATTTTGTTGCGGCATTTTTCTTCGGAGTAAACGTTGCCAATACAATAGGTAAAGGTATTGTTGATGTTGCTATTGTAGATAACTTCGTGATTTTTTCAGGACTAATTGGGGCAATAACCTGCACTGCAACTGCAACTCATTACGGCTTACCGATAAGTGTTTCTCATTCAATTATAGGAGGTTACGGCGGGGCTGCTATTGCAAAAGCAGGCTTCAGCTCTATTATAATTTCCGGCTATACAAAAATCCTGATTTTTATTTTTCTCGCTCCCATTATCGCTTTTA
>MGZZ01000050.1 GCA_001802795.1 Ignavibacteria bacterium GWC2_36_12
CTGCTACAGCGCCAATGATCAGGGAACTTTCCACACTTACAAAAGCACAGGGAGCCGTTATAGCTACCAGCCCAGCAAGGCATCCGTTAATGGTCATACTTAAATCAGGTTTGCCCAAAACTATCCACGCAACTGCTGTCGAGCTTAATATTCCCGCAATAGCTGCACTGTTAGTTGTAATACAAATTCTTGCTATACTACTTGGATCTGCTGCCATTGTGCTGCCGGGGTTAAACCCGAACCAGCCCAGCCAAAGTACCAAGGCACCTAATGTAGCTGAAGTCATATTGTGACCTGGAATTGGAGATATTTTTCCGTCTCTGTATTTTCCAATGCGGGGACCAAGAATCATTGCACCGGTAAGTGCTGCCCATCCGCCAACAGAATGTACAACAGTTGAGCCGGCAAAATCCCAAAAACCGAGTTTTGCGAGCCAGCCGCCGCCCCATATCCAGTGCCCTGTTGTAGGATAAAGAAAGCCTACCAGCACAAATGAAAAAACAATAAAAGAAATATATTTAATTCTTTCTGCAACGGCACCCGAAACAATTGTTGCAGCTGTTCCGGCAAACACGAGCTGGAAGAAAAATTTCGCAAGCAGGGGAACAGTAGCCCAGCTTATAGCAGAGTAAACTCCGGAATATTCATCCCCGGATGCAGGGCTGTTATCGGCGCCGCTTAATCCGTAAATTCCGCTAAGCCCGAGAAAATCGTTTCCGTCGCTGAACATTAAACCCCATCCTACAACCCAGAATGCGAGTGAAGAAATTGCAAAGACTATAAAATTCTTTGAAAGAATATTCACTGCATTTTTGCTGCGTGCAAAACCGGATTCGACCATTCCGAATCCCAGGTTCATAAAGAAAACAAGCATTGCAGTGAACAGAACCCACAAGGTATCAAGTATAACTTTATTTTCCATTGTACTTAGCCCTCTCTTTGTGATTTAAGTAGTTTAAATTTCTAATCGTCTTTGAATTAATTCCGTATGACAAACTCAGGATGTGAATATAAGATATTGAAAGGAAAAATTCATAAGGCAAGATAGAAAACATTAATTTATTTTTACTCTTTTTGTTTTTGTATTGAGGAACAATGAATAAAGACGAAGCATTTTTGGACTATGAAAGTATAAAAATTCCCAATGCTCTCCCCCAGAAAAAGGAAGAGCATCGGTTTTATATTGGAGGCGAACGAGTCCGTTATGAAGAAAATCGTTGGCGGTCGGGGGGACCGCCAGAGGAATTAAAACAAGCAATCCGAGAACTTGTTTTAAAGCTTGCCGGAAAAGGTTAATCCTTTTCACTTAATTTTTTTATAAAGCACTGTCACCTGATTCACCCGTTCTGATCCTGATTGAATCTTTCAAACTATAGATGAATATTTTTCCATCACCTACCTGTCCGGTTTTGCCTGTTTTAATAATAATATCCACGGCTTTTTCTGTTTGTGAATCGGGGCAAATCAGCTCTATTTTAATTTTAGGGACAAAGTTGATATTGTATTCGGTTCCTCTGTAAACTTCTTTATGACCTTTTTGCCTTCCATATCCACGAACTTCACTGACAGTTAAACCTGCAAACCCGGCTTCACTTAGTGCGTTTTGAACCTCGTCTAATTTATGAGGTCTGATGATAGCTTCAATTTTTTCCATTAAGAACCTCTTGTTAATTAATTTCTTATAAAATATTTTGTTATAAAATATGTTTTACAGAGTACAAATAATTTCAAAGGAAACCGTGCTGGAATTATCTGCAACACCAGTTTCCTCAATAAATATTTCTTTATTTGAGCTATCGAATCTATATTCAAATCTGAATGTGGCTGCTTCACATTTTATAGTAGGAACTAAGGTCAAATTAAAAGCATTTAAACTGGGAATACCTGTTCTTGCGCCTTGGTCATCGGCAAAGTATTCAGCCCTGAAGCCGAGGTCAAACATTTCAGTCAATGCTATAACCGGCTGGAGCCCAAAACCGAACCATTTGGTATCTGTGTCTCCCGATATATCTGTAAAAGTTTCTGTTCCATAGTTTCCCTGGAAATATAAAGTTATGCCAGGAATCACTTTAGTAACGCCTGTTATGTCAACAGAGTTTCTCCAGTTTTCAGAATTTACTTGTTCAATACCCGTATAAAAAGATATTCCAAAAGCTAAGGGATCACCGAAATTAACTCCTAGTCTGGAAATAAATGATTTATCCATATTATTGTCAATAAGCAAATCCCATCCATTGATCACTCCAACTTTTAAATCAATTACACCAGAAGGTATGAATGTAAAATAACCACCAACGTGAGTATATGCTTCAGATAGACCGTAAAGATATCCTCGTGATATTGTAGGATTTAATGGACTTTCAATAACTTCAATTCCTTGAAAAGTTACAAACTTACCGCCAGTAAATTTAACAGCATCTGAAAATGCATAAGTTATAGCAGCTTCCTGGATATCTACAGCGACGGGTCCGGCACCAAGCCCCGACTGATGTAACAGTCCATGTACTGCTGCATCTGTTCCAAAATCAACCTCAGCATAATAACTTACTTTATCTGATGGGGTGCCAGCAATACCAAGATGCACATTATTGAGAAGTATTTGATTAGCTCTTGCGTCATAAGAACGAAGAGAATTTGTCATTCCGCCGCTAAAGTTATAATTGTATGATGCGTCAATATATCCAGAGAAATCCTGTGCCTTGGATACAATTACTATTAGCAGTACAATAATTATAACAAAATTAAACTTCTTGAATATGTAATTCATTATAAACTCCATTATTAAATTATTAATTTGATCTTAGTTATTAATTTCACTACTGATAAAAAATTTTAAGATACTTTTTCAAATTCAGGATAAGCTTCCAAACCGTGTTCTCCAATATCCAATCCTTCTAGTTCTTCTTCCTTGGTTACACGCAATCCAATAGTCTTTTGGATAATCTTAAAGAGAATGAATGCGGTTGTAAATGCCCATGCAAAGCATGCGAGGATACCTAATGCCTGAACGCCAACAACAGACCAGGAAAAGCCATTGATATCGAAAATGCCGGCTGCCAATGTTCCCCATGCACCGCAAACGCCATGCACAGAAATGGCACCAACAGGGTCATCGACTTTTGCTACTTTATCAAAGAAGATGACACTTAATACAACAAGAATTCCGGCAACCAAACCGAGTATTACAGCACTAAGAGGGGATACATTGGCGCACGGTGCTGTAATCCCAACAAGTCCTGCCAAGGCACCGTTGAAAGTCATGGTTGCTTCTGGTTTCTTAAAGATAATCCATGCAGTGAACATCGCCCCGATAGCTCCTGCAGCCGCTGCTAAATTTGTATTTACAGCAATTAAAGCAATATCCGTGTTTGCCGCCGTTGTACTTCCGGGGTTAAATCCAAACCAGCCGAACCAGAGTATAAAAGTTCCTAAAGCTGCTAATGTTAAATTATGCCCTGGTATAGCTCTTGGTTTTCCATCAGGACCATATTTACCAATTCTGGGTCCTAATACAATAGCGCCGGCAAGAGCTGCCCACCCGCCAACTGAGTGAACAACGGATGAACCGGCAAAGTCAATAAAACCTAAATCCTCCAGCCAGCCTCCACCGTGGAACAAGCTACCCCACGCCCATGATCCAAAAACAGGATATATTATTGCAGAAACAACGGCAGAATAAATAAGATAGCCTACAAACTTTGTTCTTTCAGCCATCGCGCCGGAAACTATTGTAGCGGCGGTGGCAGCAAACACAACCTGGAACATCCAGAAAGCGAACAACCAGTTATCGCCACTCTTTGCAAAATCCGAGAAGAAAAAACCATCTGTCCCAAAATAGCCGTTTGTAACGCCGAACATTACACCAAAACCGATTGCCCAAAAAGCAATTGAGCCAACTGAAAAATCCATAAGATTCTTCATCAAAATATTTACCGTGTTTTTACATCTTGTTAGCCCTGCCTCTACCATCGCAAACCCTGCCTGCATAAAAAATACTAAGAATGCAGCAACTAAAGTCCAGACATAGTCAGCGTTTGTCTGTACCTCTGCAATTTTACTTTCGATAGTAGATTCCTGACCGAAAATAACTACCGGTGTTAATATCACAGAGAGAAAGAGTAGCCATTTAAGATATTTCATTGTTTATCTCCTGTATGTGTTGAAAATATAGCACATTTTACTAAATAATTAAATGATATATACCAGTTTGCCTAACTTATTAAGTAATTGGGTGCCAATATATATTCTAATTTTCAAGAAGTCAAGAAGGAAGTAAAAAAAAGTTAAGAAAAATGTAAGAATGTCCTAATTTATTTAGGATTTGGAAAGGGACAAATAATAATAGATAAAGTATTAAAGGCGATTTCTTTGCAAAACATAACCGGATAACTTTCGACTAATTCCAATCGGGTTGAAAGAAGTATGAGTAAATTATAGGAGATTTTGTTAATGTTTGCCGGGAATCGAAATACTAAATGTAGTATTTGATTAGAGAGATAACATGGGAATAATACGATGTTCCGAAAATGTTTAGATGATTTAGAACATGATAAAGTTTGTATAAGTTTTCTCTATACTCGTATCCTTCTTTTAATGGGTAAGAATCATTA
The DNA here is from genome assembly GCA_001802795.1 of Ignavibacteria bacterium GWC2_36_12. Lineage (GTDB taxonomy): Bacteria > Bacteroidota > Ignavibacteria > Ignavibacteriales > Ignavibacteriaceae > RBG-16-34-14. The sequence goes on from MGZZ01000050.1 coordinate 4,611, forward strand.
TAAGAGATGTAAAACTCATTGCTGAAGCCACCGAATAATTTTGTCATTGCCAGGTCAGCTTCACGGTTACCGTAATAAACTGCCGGGTCAATAAGACAAGCGTTCCCGTTTTCGTCTATAATGTAATTCCCACTCCACAGATCTCCATGCAACAGGGAAGGAGGTTCTAAAGAGTCTCCTATTATTTTATGGATATTTTTTTCTAAGAAAGAAATTCCTTCTATTAATTCTTTTTTAGCATAACCGTTTTTTTCTGCAAGCTTAAACTGGAATAGAATTCTTTTGTTGAAATAAAATGCTACCCAATCATTTTCCTCGCTTTCATCAGGCATATTTAACTGGGGATTAGAGCCAATATAATTATTTTCATAAAAGCCGAACTTCTTTCCAGTATATTTGTGCAATTGAGCAAAACTTCTTCCAAAGTTTTCGAAAAAATTTTTAGACCGGCTTCCGGAAGCTATGAACTCAGTTAATAGAAATTCTTCATTACTATCGATTACTTCCGGGACCCTTATTAGGTCGGCTTTTTTTAATTCCGTTAAACCGTTAGATTCTTTAATAAATAAATCCTTGGGTGAAGGGTTACACTTAAGGAAATAGTTATTACCATTCTCATCTGTAATTCTGTATGCACTACTTATACATCCGCCTGAAACAGAAGAGACAGATTTTATTTTCGTCCCGCTTTTTTCTTCAATCTTATTCCTGATGGTTGTACTTAATGTCATCCTTTATTTTCTCCAGCAGTCCTTTACATGCGTCCTCCAGAATATCCAGTACGATTTCAAATCCTTCTGAGCCTCCGTAGTACGGATCCGGCACTTCTTCGAAATTGATATCTACAGCAAATTGAGACAGCTTAAAAATCTTATTTGAATATTGATTTCTACTATCCAGGCTTACAATATCGTAATAGTTATTATTATCCATTGTAACAATGTAATCACTGTAATTAAAATCGGTTTTCAGATTGAATTCTCTCGCAAGATGATCTAATTTATACCCTCTTTTTTCAGCATGCTTCAGCATCCGTTGATCTGCAGGTTCTCCCTCATGGTAATTAATCGTTCCTGCAGAATCAACTTCAATAAGATTTTCCAAATCTTCGAGTTCAACCAGCTTTTTCATCACGGCTTCGGCAGAAGGCGAGCGACAAATATTCCCGAGGCAAACAAATAGAACTTTTTTTCTCTTCATAAAACCTGTATTTATTCCTGAAATTTATTTAACAACAATTTTTATTGGTATAATTTACAAATTCCTTTTAACAATATTTATTTATATCTTTGAAAAGTAGAGTTAATCTAACGCCAGACATTTTAATAGTATAAAAAAATAAATATAAAATAATAAGTAGGAATAGCATGGCTTATACAATAACAAAACTTTGTCTTGATTGTAAAGATATAGCCTGTACCCAGGTTTGTCCTGTGGATTGTATATATGAATATGCAGGCGATGACGAAACAATTCCCAAAACGATGTTATTGATTGATCCGGATGAATGCATTGATTGTAATGCATGCGTTCCCGAATGCCCCTGGGAAGCTATCTTTGAAAATGACCTGGTGCCGGATATTTTTAAAGAAGATATTGAACTGAATGCCAGAATAGTAGGGCAGCCAAGAGTAGTTCCCACAAGACCGGAAGAGAAACCGATGCCTACCCCCGAAGAAGTTGCGGCAAATAAAAAGAAATGGGGTTATGAATAGGTAACTTAATTACTGTCTAATTACATTCTGCCTCTGTATTTTTTTATAAACATATAAAATCAAAATCTTTTGCTTTTATGCCGATTTCAAATGGCATCACGTTTGGATTTGTACGGTGTTTTACAAACTGAGGTTAGCTATGAAAAAGGTTTTTATATTGTTTATAATTTTAATTCAATCAACATTATTTGCGCAGTGGGGAACATCTTCTATAAAAATGGGGCATTTCAGCCCCTCTGCAACAGAAGGTGGATTTATTATCGGCTACGAAGGCGGAAAATATATCGACAGGGGATTTAATTTCGGCTGGAGCATAGACTGGTTTCACAAGAGTTATGTCGATAAAAAACTCGTTGCAGAGTTCAACGAATTTTATGGGATTGCCGGTGGATCGATAAATGAGCTTAGAGCTAAAACAAATATCCATGATTTTCCTTTAATGATAACCGCTACTGCTAAGTTCCCGGTTTCACCTTTTGTAAATGCATTTCTCAGTGGAGGAATCGGTGCGGAAGTTTTAATTATCCATTACAGGGACTTTCAAAATACTGATGAAAGCGAATTGCATGGTGCTTTCGATTTTAACTGGAGATTAGGCTTCGGTATTGGCTATGAGCTTGGACGCCGATCCGAAATATTCGGAGAGATAGCTTATCATTCTTCTACGCCGAGCTGGGAGTATGATGTAACAGATAATAACGGATTTAAAAGAACATTTGAACGGGAATTTGATATGAGCGGAATTATGGCAAGAGTCGGTTTCAGATTTTATTATTAGGTAAAAAAAACTAAGAAATTACTTGCTTGTTTGAACTTACAAAGGAATTGATGAACCGTAATTATCAGAATAATATGTTAAGAAATCTTTAAGTAAAGTTTTAACTCTTTTATTTTAAGATTTCTTTTAGTACGTTTCCTTCGGTTCTAATAAATGGTTTGAATTATCAGGGGATTTTATGAAAATGGCGGTTATGGGTAATAGTGAATCTGGGTTCAGAAAACTCCCGCATAAAAATTTATTTAACAAGAAGCGGCATTGCTGTTCCCGCCTTCGTCTTCCAGACTTCGGCGGGCAAGCTGGGATGCGGCTTAGCAGCCACGCCGTTAGGCAATTGCAATTTCCCTTTTATAAAAAATAAATCGGACGGTGCTGTGAACACCGTCCTTAAATTGGCAAACAAATCCATCTCACCCTGGCAAGGTGAAATGACTATATAAATACAAAAAGGAGGTGAAAAGCCTGATTTGTTAATTAACGATTGAACATGTTTCTATTCATTTAATTAACTAAATCAAAAAATTTCGGAGAAGAAAATGAAAAAGTTATTCTTCCTTATTTTATTTTTTAGCATCAATATTCTAACGTTTGGTGCTAATGTTTATTTCTTGAACGATGGTCAAGGATATATTTATACTAATGGACAGACTTTTACCAGTAATCAAGATGGTTATGCCTCAGTAGCATATCATATATGGGCAGATCCTGCTAGGTATAGTGTTAGTGAATGGGGTGCAAATTTTCAAGACCCTGATGGAAATTGGTCAGATTGGAGTCACCTTTCAAGTGGGTATGGAGCACACCATTGCTTGAAAGCTGGAACTTGGCATGTTATAGGACGTGTGTGGGTAGAACATGACATTTATGGTTACGGTCATTATTGGATGTATACGAGTTTTACATTACACTTTTATGTTGTTGATAATTATGCACCTGCAGTACCACAGAACTTTCAAGCATCATTTCCACTCAACCAACACCCAGTACTGACATGGAATGCAAATGGTGAAGACGATTTGCAAGGGTATCGAATTTACAAAAAATATACATGCTCTAGTGGTACCCAAACATTTACTGATTTTACTACCTCAACAAGTTATACAGACCTATTATTTACTGCAGATTATAAAACTGGAGATGATAGGGCTGAATATTGGATTGTTGCTATAGATATTAATAGTAATATTTCTAATGAGACACAACATTATAGCACGGATGGTACTGGTCCCCAATGGAAAGCCAAATACAATAATCAAAACGAAATGATTGCTGATCAATTTGAACTTTATCAGAATTATCCGAATCCTTTCAATCCATCAACTAAAATTAGTTACCTTCTACCAGAAGATGCAAAAGTAATGTTAAAAGTTTATGATATGCTTGGAACAGAAGTTGCTGAGCTAGTAAATGGAATGAAATCGGCTGGGCATTATGAGGCAACTTTTGATGCCTCAAATCTGAGTAGTGGAGTTTATATTTACAGAATTACCGCGATTAAAAATGATAGAATTCTTTTTAATCAATCAAAAAGAATGATTTTATTACAATAAAGACAAATGTCGTAATATTACTAAAACATCATAAGGGCAAGGTTAAACTTGCCCTGTTTTAAGAATTTTATGAAACATAAAATGTCAAAATATTTATAAGGTTAAATAATGAAAAAAATAT